>CAZAMY010000378.1:0-3314 GCA_964485995.1 uncultured Sediminispirochaeta sp. | reverse complement strand
ATCGGCCCATTCGATTTCCTCGCGGGAGGAGTGCGGGTCGTCCTCCCACATGCAAATCGGAATTCCAAGACTTCGGACGATGTTATGGTGTACCTGCATCTGCTCGTTCATTTTGCTCCCGCGCAGGAGTACCCTGACATCGTTCTCGCCGGAAATATGAGCCTGCCGGGCCATCACCAGCGCATCTCCGCCGTTGTTCCCTCCTCCGGCTATAAACAGCAGACGTGCCGGCCGATCGTAGCTCCTGCCGCCTCTCGAGGACGACAGGGTTCCGCTCCACTCTTTTTGAAACGCTTGGAAGGCCTTTATGCCGGCATTCTCCATCAGAAGCAGGCCAGAGATACCGTACTTCTCCTGTGCAAGCCGGTCGATCTCAGCCATTAAATGCGGTTGAACTATCCTCATCTTTCTCCTCCAGAAAGCGGTCGGTACGCCACCAGACCACGTCGGCGGTGTACTCATGCACTAACAGCGCAGACAGCACGCCTGTATGGTTCAGATGAAAATCGCGATAGATAATCAACTCTTCAGGTATTTCAATATAGTTGCGCTGAATCACCGTCCCGTCCCGACGCAGCATCAGCAGTTCGAACAGAGGTCCGTGATCATGTGTCATTAGAAAGAATACATTTCCGATGCTGTTGCCCATCAGCTCATATAAATTACGGATTTTTTTTGATTCTTCGAACTCCGATAAGCGAAACTCTTCAAAGCGCAGGGGGACAGCCACTGAGCCGCCATACTGCTCTTTCGCCAGGTCATACCACCAGATGCGTGACTGCTGGAAATAGACATTCTGTCGGCCCCCCTCCTCGTTCTCCTCGCTCCCGTAGTAGTCGATTTTTAGATAGATCAAGTGCTCATCAATATCTGCTGAGACCGAGCCCAGTGAGGGCAGGAGCTCTATGTTTTCTGGTACCGGCAGGTTGCTGCGTGAAATGGTAGCCTCGTACAGGAGTGAGCCCCCGGGACTAAACCAGTAGACAAACCAGTTCTGGACCGAACGGGAAATAACTACAATCTCATCAGATTTGGTCACCTGCACCGATTCGATATAGGGAAAAGGGGTTCCGCCGCTGCCCTCGCGACCGAGGTAATCTATAAACTGTCCGCTTTCATCGAAACGCAGAACTACCCGGTTGAGCATTGCATGGATCTCTTCATCGTATTCCTGCTGCATCTCCGATACCCGGTCTTCCACCAGCAATGTTTTATCCGAGGTCAATGCGATTTCTCCAACTTCCCGGAAGGGGTACTGAAAGGCGCGCCGGTTCGACACCGTATTGTCAGGAGCATTCTCACTCAGCAGAAATGGTTCGGGGTTCTCTTCGGGGTTGTAGTAGAGGGAGAGGATATCACCGTAGCCGGTAAACTCCATGACTTTCTGCGAAGCGCCGTTGGAAATGTAGAACAGACCGTTGCGCATTAAAATACGGGTCTTCTGTCGGAACGGGACCCCCTGCAGCTGGAGCATGTCCAGCTGATCCTCCATCTTTCCTATTTCGAGCTCAAACAGCTTCTCCCGTTCGAGCGTTTCCAGCTCATTTTCATTACACGAAAAAATAACCAGCAGCGGCAGTAGAATCAGTAGTAGATTTAGACGTTTCATTGCTTTCCATAGTACTCTTGAGGATTCAAGAATGTCAATTCATGGTAGCGATTCTAATTTTGGATAATGCATTGCATTATCCACATTTTGAATTACTTATTCATGGTAGAAACATAGCGTTGAATCGTGTAAACTGGTACGCTGTACAGAAACTATTTGTAAGATGTGAGGTACTACTCTTTATGATACAGAAGATTGCACACAAAATAATGGGGTCGCAGCACGAGCGCGACCTCAAAGCTCTGCTCCCTTTGCTGCACCAGGTCAACCAGCTCGAAGACTGGGCGATGGGCCTCGGCCCCAACGATTTTCCCAAAAAGACAGCCGAGTTCAGAACCCGTTTTGAGGACGGAGAACCTTTGGACAATATTCTGCCAGAGGCGTATGCAATGGTGCGGGAAGCTGCTCGGAGGGTACTCGGCGAGCGGCATTACGATGTGCAGCTGCTGGGAGGGATAGTGCTGCATTTCGGCAAGATAATGGAGATGAAAACCGGTGAAGGTAAAACCCTCTCCAGTGTAACCGCCGCCTATCTGAACGCTATTCCGGGCAAAGGCGTCCATGTAGTCACGGTGAACGACTACCTGGCCGAGCGCGACGCTGAGTGGATGGCTCCGGTCTATAACTACCTGGGCCTGAGTGTCGGAGTGGTAACACCGAATATGGACAACCAGAACCGCATTGATGCGTACAAGCAGGATATCACCTACGGTACCAACAATGAATTCGGCTTCGATTACCTGCGCGACAATATGCGCTGGACCTCAGAGGGAAAGGTTCAAAGGAATCATCACTACTGTATCATCGACGAGATAGACTCGATTCTGATAGACGAGGCCAGAACCCCTCTGATTATCTCCGGTCAGGCTGAGGACGACACCCGCAAATTTACCGACGTCAACCGGCTGATTCCCTTTCTCAAAGAGTGCGAACGGGATCCCGAGAGCGGTGAGTACCCGGAGGAGCCGGAAGGCGATTATAAGGTTGATGAAAAGGCAAAACGGGTTACCTTTACCGAAGAGGGAATGAACCATATAGAACAGCTGCTGCTCAAGCACAAGATCATACAGGACTCTCTGTTTACCGATAACAACTTCGAGTTCATCCACTATTTCACCCAGGCCGTAAAAGCTCACCGAATGTTCCAGCGCGATGTAGATTACGTGGTGCAGGAGGGCAAGGTGGAAATCGTTGATGAGTTCACCGGCCGCATTTTGTCCGGCCGGCGTTATTCCGAAGGCCTTCACCAGGCTATCGAGGCCAAAGAAGGGATCAAGGTGGCGAAGCGCAACAAAACACTGGCTACCATTACCTTCCAGAACTTCTTCAGGATGTACGATAAAATTTCCGGTATGACCGGTACAGCCGATACCGAGGCTCGGGAATTCGGTAAGATCTACAATCTGGAAGTCGTAGTTATTCCCACCAACCGCCCAATGGTGCGACTGGACCAAGACGATGTAATCTACCTGAATGAGAACTTCAAATATCAGGCTATCGGCGATGAAATTGCACGGTTAAAAGAAAAAGGCCAGCCGGTACTGGTGGGTACGGTTTCGATTGAGAAGTCGGAACACCTTTCGAATATTCTCAAAAAGCGGGGCGTCCAGCACGAAGTTCTAAACGCGAAAAACCACGCCCGCGAAGCCCTAATTATTGCCGAAGCTGGTGCAAAGGGCTCGGTAACCATTGCAACCAACATGGC
>CAZAMY010000377.1:0-3318 GCA_964485995.1 uncultured Sediminispirochaeta sp. | reverse complement strand
GGTGAAACTGCTGCAGTTTGACCGTGAGGGCTTTCACAGTATGATCGAGAAAAACGCCCGGATTGCACTGAACGTGATCGACAAGCTCTGCCGCCGGCTGCAGCAGGCCAATATGCAGATCCAGCACCTGGTACGCCGCAACGAACGGGGCCTGATTGCCCTGAACCTGCATTACGCCTTTACCGAGAAGGCGGGCGGACAGACGGTGCTGGAGTACGCCAAGCTGCTGCGGGAGCTTTCGCTGAACATGGAGTTTCCGCAGGAGAAGATTCAGAGATACATTGCCGAGCTGCGGGAGAAGCAGATCCTGAAGCTGGAGAACGACAAGTTGGAGCTGCTGGATGCCGGACGGCTGGGCGACATAGCAGAGACTGCCGGGTGAGCGTGCCGGAGCCGCGGAGAAACGTGGGAAGGCTAACACGAACCCATTAATTATTAATATTAATAAGGATAGATAGTATGTGTGGAATTGTTGGATATTGCGGACCCAAACCGGCAGCAGACGTACTGCTGGAGGGGCTCAAGCGTCTGGAGTACCGCGGCTATGATTCGGCCGGGCTGTGCATCGGAGACGAGACGGATCTGCAGATTTTCAAGTGCACCGGGAAGGTGCGGGAGCTGCGCGAGATAGTGCCCGAGGATATTGGCGGGCAGTACGGCATCGGTCACACCCGCTGGGCGACCCACGGCGGAGTGACCGAGAGCAATGCGCACCCGCACAGTGATGATAAGCAGAGTGTGGTGGTGGTGCACAACGGTATTATCGAGAACTATCAGGCCCTGAAAAATAAGTTGATCTCCGACGGGCACAGCTTTCAATCGGAAACCGACACCGAGGTGATTGCCCAGCTGATCGCCGTGATGTACAAGGGCGACCTGGAGCAGGCCGTGCGCGAGGCGTTGTACCTGCTGAAGGGCACCTACGGTATTGCGGTGGTGCACAAGGACGAGCCGGGCAAGATTGTGGGCGCGCGCAACGGTTCGCCGCTGGTGTTAGGCGTGGGCGAGGGCGAGATGTTCCTGGCCTCCGACGTGATGGCGATGATGGCCCATACCAAGAGCGCGATTTACCTTGAGGACGGCGAGCTGGTCAGCCTGACCAAAGACTCTTATAAAATGTTCGATATCAACGACCAGCACTTGGAAAAAGAGGTGGAGCACATCCACTGGGAGCTGGAGCAGCTGGAGAAGGACGGTTACACCACTTTCATGGAGAAAGAGATCCACGAACAGAGCCAGTCTATTCACCGGGCCCTGCAGGGCCGGCTGGATATGGACGGGGCCACCGGCCACCTGGGCGGGCTGAACCTGACGGCCAAGGAGCTGCTGAATATAGAGCGGGTGGAGATCGTGGCCGCCGGTACCAGTTACTACGCCGGGATGGTGGGGGCCTACCTGCTGGAGCGGATGGCCCGCATTCCGGCCCACGCCGAGCTCAGCTCCGAGGTGCGGTACAAGAACCCGATTGTGCAGCCCAGCACCCTCTACTTCGTGGTTTCGCAGTCCGGCGAGACGGCGGATACCCTGTACGCGATGCGGGAGCTGCAGCGCAAGGGCGCTACAGTCTTAGGTGTGTGTAATGTGGTCGGATCGACGATTCCGCGGGAGTCCGACGGCGGGGTGTACATTCACTCCGGTCCGGAGATTGCGGTGGCCTCCACCAAGGCCTTTACCAGCCAGATCAGCGTGTTCTACCTGTTCACCCTGCTGATGGCGCGCATGCGGCACTACTCCTTCGAGGAGGGCTACAGTTTTATCACTGAGCTGAACCGGATTCCCGCCCTGGTGGAGCAGACCCTGCAGCGGGCGGGGCAGGTGCGCGAGATTGCGGGGCGCTACGCCCAGCATGAGAACTTTCTGTTTCTCGGCCGGGGGCTGCTGTATCCGGTGGCCCTGGAAGGGGCGCTGAAGCTGAAGGAGATCAGCTACATCCACGCCGAGGGCTACAGCGCCGCCGAAATCAAACACGGGCCTATCGCCCTGATCAACGAACAGACCCCCAGTGTCTTTCTGGTGCCTGATGGCGGTCTGCGCGGCAAGGTGATCAACAGCATCAAAGAGGTGCAGGCCCGCGACGGCAAGGTGATTGCCGTGGCGGTAGACGGCGACGAGGAGATCAAAGAGATTGCCGACGAGGTGATGTGGGTGCCCAAGACCCACGAGCTGCTGTACCCCTTTCTGATGGTACTCCCTCTGCAGCTGTTCGCCTTCGACGTGGCCCTGCAGCTGGAGCGTGATGTCGACCAGCCGCGCAACCTGGCCAAGAGTGTTACGGTGGAGTAGGGGCGCGGTGGACCGGTTTTTCGGCCGCGGCGCACAGCGGTGTTCGGCCGCGGCCTGCGGTGCGGCCCTGCGCTGTTTGTCCGCCCGCACCGCCGGCTGCCTACTGGTGCTGGTTCTGGCGGGTGTTATGTGGATAGGGCCGGGTTCGGTCCGGCTGGCCGCCCAGGAGGATGATGAGCCCGGCTCGCAGGATGTAGCCCTGCTGACCGACGGACCCGAGCTGGCCCGGGGCCTTCCGTTTCTTCCGGCCAATGTGATTCAGCACTACCGGGGCCGTTACGAGTACCTACACAAAGAGATTGATATCTTCTATACCGAAAAAGAGATGCTCCGTTTTTCCAGCTGGCAGCCGGTCGACTGCGAGGGCTACCGGCTGTACCGCCTGGCCGGAGCTCCCAACGCTGCCGGCAGTGCTGATACTGGCCGGGCGGAGGATTCCCGGCAGGAGGATTCTCAGCAGGAAGGTTCCCGGCCGACCCTCGGAGAGCCCGATGCTGCCAAGCCGGTAGTCCGGCGCCCGGTGTTTTTTTACCAAACCGACCAGTACGCCCTGTTCATCAGGGTAGAACAGCAGTATCTCTGTACATTTTTTCCGCGCTTCATGAGTAAGTTTATCTATTTCAGAAGTGTTCAGGATTTCGTTGCCAACCGCCCGCCCTTTCCGGCGGTGGTGGACTAAGGGCTTTAAGGGCTGTGGGCGGCGGAATTGCCAGCCTGCTGCCAATATACCTTGCGGGCTGCCTTCTGAATTGCGTGGGTTCCGCGGCCGTGGCGAATGGCCTTGAGTACCCTCTGGTTGTCCGTCGGCAGTGTGCCGCCCAGAATGGTGATGGGCAGGTGCTCGAAGGCCTCCGGCAGCATCGGTGTAGTCGGGCCGAGCAGCACACAGGGGGTTCCCGGCGGCACGTGGGCTAAGACCTCTTCCGTAGAGCCGTGGATAAGGCTGGTGGAGGTAAGGATGACCGCATCGCTGTTCGCCTCCAGGTTCCGATAGAGCTCCTCTTTCGAGCCGATCTGCTTGCCCAGATCGAAGGC
>CAZAMY010000376.1:0-3333 GCA_964485995.1 uncultured Sediminispirochaeta sp. | reverse complement strand
TCCTAAGTAAATGAAGCAATTCAGTTTGGAAGTCAGAAGACTTCCAAACTGAGAATTGCTATGCCGCCGCGCGGGTGCTGCACGAGTGCCCTGCGGCCGCTGCGCCAGTAAAGTGCGACACTTGCGCGATTTTAAAAAGTGACGCTGGTCAGAAAAAAATCCTGTGGTATAATATGGCCTGTATCATGATATGGCTGGTAGGCAACCGCGGAATGCTCGGCAGCGCCCTCGAGGAGCAGCTGCGCAAAGCGGGGGAGTCGTACGTCTCCTCCGACCGGGAAGTAGATATAACCGACTCACACGCTGTGCAGAACTTCCTGCACACCCACTGGTCACGGGTACGTCCGCTCAGGTGGCTCGTCAACTGCGCCGCCTACACCGCCGTCGACCAGGCCGAGGACGAACCCGACCGGGCCGCCCGGCTCAACGCCCTGGGCCCGAAAAACCTGGCTGCCGCAGCGGCTGAACACGGCGCCGCCCTCATCCACGTTTCCACTGACTATGTGTTCGACGGCGAAAAGGCGGAGGGCTACCGCGAGGGCGACACCCCGCGCCCACTCTCCATCTACGGCCGCAGCAAGTGGGCCGGCGAGGCGGCGGTGCAGCGGGCCGGCATCCCGTACTACATCGTGCGCACCGCCTGGCTCTTCGGCGAGCGGGGCCCCAACTTTGTCGCCACCATGCTGCGGCTCTTCGAAGCCGGCCAGCCGGTGCGGGTAGTCGACGATCAGTGGGGCGGCCCCACCTACGCCGGTGATCTGGCCGAAGCCCTGCACACCATTATCCGGACCGAAGGCCGCGCAGAGCCCGGCATCTACCACTTTACCAACAGCGGCATCACCAACTGGTACCAGTTTGCCCGCGAAATCTACGCCCAGTCCCGCCAGCTCGACCTGGTGACCGACGGCAGCACCATTACACCGGTCCCCGGCAGCGAGTACCCCACCAAAGCCCGCCGCCCGCACTACTCCATCCTGCATACCGAAAAAATCCGCAACGCCCTCGACATCAACATCCGCAGCTACCAGGACGCCCTGCGCTCCTACCTGCTCACCATCAAAAGCGAAAGGAACAGCCCATGACACGCCCCCTCCACTCCATAATGGTCACCGGCGGCTCCGGCTTCATCGGTACCAACTTCATCCGCTACCTTTTCAGCCGGCCCGAGTTTAGCGGGCGCATAATAAACGTCGATAAGCTCACATATGCGGGGAATCCTTTAAATTTAAAAGAAATCGAGACGCGCTATGGTGGGACTGTGGGGAGCACCGCCGCCGCGGAGGCCCCGTCCGGCAGCCCCGCGGCTGACCCTCGTTACATTTTTAAAGCCGCAGATATCTGCGACAGCAGCTCAGTGCAACAGATCCTAGAAAAATACAACATCGACACCATTGTAAACTTCGCCGCCGAGTCGCATGTCGACCGTTCGGTCTACGGCCCGCGCGAGTTCATCGACACCAACATCAACGGCACCTTCGCCCTCTTAGAGGCGGCCCGCAAAGTGTGGGGGCCCGCGGCCGCGGAAGAGGGCAAGCTCTTCCACCAGGTCAGCACCGACGAGGTCTTCGGCAGCCTGGGGGCGGAGGGGCGCTTCTCCGAAACCAGCTGCTACGACCCGCGCAGCCCCTATTCGGCGTCGAAGGCGGCGGCGGACCACCTGGTGCGGGCGGCGCAGCACACCTACGGGCTGCCGGCTACCATCAGCAACTGCTCCAACAACTACGGGCCGTACCAGTTCCCCGAGAAGCTGATTCCGCTGATGCTGTTGAACATGCTCGACGAAAAGCCCCTGCCGGTCTACGGCGACGGGGGCAACGTGCGGGACTGGCTGTACGTAGAGGACCACGTCGAGGCTATTTGGCTGATGCTGCGCCAGGCGGCGCCGGGGGCCTCCTACAACCTGGGCGGCGACTGCGAGCTGGACAACCTCTCGCTGGTACGCAGCTTGTGTGAACAGATGGCCGCGCGGATGGGCCAACCGGCAGACCATTACAGCCGCCTGATCACCTTTGTAAAGGACCGGCCGGGCCACGACCGCCGCTACGCCATGGACAGCTCCAAAATCCGGGCCGAGCTGGGCTGGAGTGCCCGCACCGCTTTCGACACCGGAATTGCACAGACCATCGACTGGTACCTGGAAAACCGGCCCTGGTGCGCGGCGGTGCAGAGCGGCGAGTACCGCGACTGGATCGAGGTCAATTACCGGCAGAGGTAGTCCGGCTCTGGCCAGCCCGCATACCCCGAATGCCCCGCAAGCTTCGAACCACTGAGGTAAAAAAATGAAGAAGCTGCCGAAGAAAATCATCATACAACGCATCTCCGAGTTCCGCGCCATGCAGCGCCGGCGCGGCTCTAGTGAGGGCGTGCCGGCAGGGACCGACACGGTCTTAGAGACGGCCCTCTTTTTGGAGGATGTCTTCGGTATCGAGATAGACGACACCGAGATGACTGCCGTGCAGCTCGGGCCGGCCGCCGACTTGGCGGCCTTCGTGGTAAGTAAAATGGGGGCGGGCTGAGATGTGCGGAATTTGCGGGATGTTCTCCGCCGACGGGGCGCCGGTGGAACGCGACACCCTCGCGGCTATGACCAGCGCTCTGGAGCACCGCGGGCCGGACGCGCGGGGCCTGCATGTAGATGGACCGGTCGGTCTAGGCCATGCCCGTCTGGCGATCATCGACCTGCAGACCGGAGCACAGCCGCTTTCCAACGAGGACGGACGGCTCTGGATCAGCTACAACGGCGAGCTGTTCAACTACATCGAACTGCGGCGGCTGCTGCAGCAGAAGGGCCACCAGTTCCGTACCGAAAGCGACACCGAGGTCATTGTGCACGGCTACGAGCAGTACGGTACCGACTTTTTTGCCATGATGAACGGGCAGTGGGCCGTGGCTATCTGGGACTCCCGGCGGCAGGAGCTGCTGCTGTGCCGCGACCGGGTGGGCATCTGCCCGCTGTATTATACCCAGGTGGGCCGGCGGGTGTTGTTCGCCTCGGAGATGAAGGCGCTCTGGCAGGACCCGGGGGTGCCGCGGGAGCTGGACATGCGCGGCCTGGCCGAAACCCTCACTTTCTGGACCACCGTCGCCCCGCAGACCCCCTTCCGGGGAATTCGCGCGCTGCCCCCGGGTCACTGGGTCTGCTTCGGCCACAGTTCGGTGACCGAAGGCACTTACTGGCGCCACTGCTTTCCGCCCCACAGCACCGACGACGCCGGCACTGCCGATGAATACGCGGCGGAGCTGCGCGAACTGCTGCGGGAGGCTACCCGCCTGCGCTCTACCCGCAGCGATGTGCCGGTGGCCGCGTATCTTTCCGGGGGGATCGACTCGTCG
>CAZAMY010000375.1:0-3333 GCA_964485995.1 uncultured Sediminispirochaeta sp. | reverse complement strand
ATGCCGCCCGTCGGGAGAACTGCCCACCTGCCTGATTTTACCGGAGTAAATCTCTTTGCCATTGGCAAACGAGGGAAAGTCCTTGACCAGCGAGAATGCCGGAATGCTTCCCTGCTGAGACAGTTTTGTCCTGAACACCCCGAAGCGGTTCTGTATCTGCAGTTGCTTGGATTGTTCGAGGTAGGTGACCTTCTCGGGGAAGAAAGAGAGCTGGGTGAGCGCTTTGTTTTCCAAACCCTGAGAAAACGCCGTTTTATAGGTTCCGTAGCGCGGACTTTCCGCCTCAACCGAAAAGAGCAACTGATTATCGGATGACAGATTCAAGCCTCCGAACACCACTTCAGCACATAACAACAAAGGGGTAACCAATAGGAGCAGGAGAAATATCACACGTCTCATACTGGTATTTATGTCGGCATTAATCGGGGTTAAATTCACCAAAATCTATTCCGTATTTGCATCAGACTCTGCAGT
Source organism: uncultured Sediminispirochaeta sp. (assembly GCA_964485995.1). Taxonomy (GTDB): domain Bacteria; phylum Spirochaetota; class Spirochaetia; order DSM-16054; family Sediminispirochaetaceae; genus DSBN01. Next base: position 2,859 of record CAZAMY010000375.1, on the reverse strand, counting down.
TTGGAGAAATTGATCTAATTCTTGTTCAAGCTGCTCCAATTTCTGCTCTAAACTCACAATCCGCTCCAATGCGCGAGTGGAGACTACCTGTTCGAGGCGTTGAAAGGAATCTTCTATCATAACTTCAAAATCTTCAGTTGTCTCCATAGAATTCAGTATAGGTGTTCTCAAAGCTTCAATCAAGTTCGAATTCCAGTCCATCGTAGGCCGGTTCCACTCCGGCGGGCAGCTCCTGCAGAAGAGTCCCGTAATCTACATCGTGACAAAGGTGTGTAAGATACGCCCGGCGGGGCGCAATCCGTTTTATCATAGTAAGGGCTTCGTCAATGCTGAAATGAGTGGGATGCGGACGGTAACGCAGAGCATCAATTATCAGCACATCCAAATTGTGCAGCCGCGCAAAACTCTCTTCAGGAATTTCACTGCAGTCGGTCAGGTACGCACAGCTGCCGAAGCGGTACCCCAGTATGGGCAGCCGTCCGTGCAGCAGCGGTACCGGCACGATTTCCAGCCCGCAGCAGTCCACCGCCTCTGACTTCACATCATGCAGATGAATCTGCGGTACTCCCCCGCCCTGCCCCTGATGGGAGAAAATATAGCTGAATCTGGTTTCGATCTCCCGGCGCGTACGCGTATCGGCATACACGATAATCGGCTTTCTATGGCTCAAGGGACGTAGATCATCCAGACCGTGAATATGATCGGCATGGGCGTGTGTGTAAAAAACCCCGTCTACACGCGCGATTCCGGCTGCCAGGGCCTGGAGACGGAACTCAGTGGCAGTATCGATCAGCAGGTTGTGTGCGGGGGTTTGAATCAGCAGCGAAGCCCGGCTGCGCCTGTTTTTGGGATCGGAAGAGGTACAGACCGGACAAGTACAGCCGATTACCGGAACACCCGTCGAGGTTCCCGACCCCAGAATCCGAATCTTCATACTGTTTTTCATGCTATAGCACCGGCCGGGCGTAACCCGCATGCAGCGCCCCGAACAAAGAATCGAGATAGGCTGCTCCGTGCGCAAACTCCTCATCATCCATCCCCAAAAGGGATAATCTAAAAAAGGTACGCATCTGCGGGGAGAGTGAAAAATTGCTGCCCTCCGCCCAGGGCGGAGCGGGAACCTTCAGTGGAAAATCGGTTCTTATCCACAGGTTGTAGCCGGTCTGCTTCCAATCGATATGCAAAAAGGGATACTTGGCGAGTACCGCTAAAATCCGCCGTGTACGCTGCTGCAGCACTCCCCGGCAGTACGCTATGTGCTCATCCAGGAGACCGGCCTGAATGAATCTTGTGAGAAATTTCTGCATAAGGGCAGTGGTACCGATATCGGCGGAGTACTTCTTGTAGAGCACCTTCTGATACAGCTCCGGCGGCACCGTCATGAAGCCGAGGCGAATCCCCGGAGCGCTCACCTTTGAGAGACTCTTTATATAAATGGTCCTCTCCGGAATCAAGTCGACGAAGCGCAGCAGCCGGTTAGGAATGAACTCCGACAAGTAATCGTCCTCGATGAGAATTAAATCGTACTCCCGGGCAATTCCGGCAATCCGCCGGATTTTTTCCTCTGAGTAGGTGATCCCGGTCGGATTATGCACTTCGGGCATTGTATAAAAAAAACGGGCTCCCTTGGCAGCCACCGCTTTGAGGACTGCCAGATCCGGACCATCCTCCAACAGCGGCACGAACTTAGTCGGCTTGAACACAGAGATTGCACCGGAATAGGTAGGATCTTCGAAGACCATCTGTTCGGAGATCTTCAGGTTGTAGAGACTGCTACACAAGTTGAGGCCCTGCTGGGCTCCGCTGATGATGAGGCTGGTCTCCGCGGGCACCCGGTACCGCTCTGAAAGCACCTGCAGCAGTTCGGAATCTCCACCGATAGGGCCGGCCCCAAAGAGTCCGCGCTCTTCACGAAACAGATCCTCCATGATCTGGGCGGCCGAGTCGGTCGGGAAGAGTTCGGCTGCTATGTAGGCCGAGTGAAAGGGGTAGATACGTTGATTCTCAGAAGTCGGACTCTCCGGATAACGCACGAACGAGCCACTACCGACCCGGTTTTCAATGTACCCGGCCGCTTTCAGGCGGTCGAAGGCCTTTTTCGCGGTGAGTTTGTTACAGCCCCGCTGTTCGGCTATCTCGCGGATTGATGGAAGCCGCGCGCCGGGCAGAAAGCGCCTCGATTCAATCGATTCCTTGATTTCGTTATAAATTTCCTGGTACAGCGCCATCAGTATTCCCGTTGCTACAACAGCTCTGCTGCCTGTTCGGCCAGCAGACTGCGCTCGGAATGCTCGAGCACTACGTGTCCGAAGTTCCTCTGTCCCTTGAAAGCCTCAACCAGGTAACTCAAGCCGTTCGAGTTGCTGTCCAGGTAGGGACTGTCGATCTGGTAGGGGTCTCCGGTCAGGACAACCTTTGTATCTTCACCGGCCCGGCTGACAATGGTCTTGATCTCGTGGGGCGAGAGGTTCTGCGCCTCGTCGATGATGATGTAGAGATTCGGCAGTGAACGCCCGCGAATGTAGGTGATAGCCTCGATCTCTACCTGGTTGCTGCTGATTAGCGACTCGATCGACTTGATATTGGGCCGTTTGTGTACCGACAAAATGTATTCCATGTTATCGAAGAGGGGCTGCATCCAGTGCGAGAGCTTCTCCTCCTTGGCTCCCGGCAAATACCCGATATCCTTGCCCAGCGGCATAACCGGCCGTGAGACCAGCAGGCGCTTGTACGCACTATCGTCAAAGACCTTCTTCAGCCCGGCGGCGATGGCCAGTAGTGTTTTGCCGGTTCCGGCCTTGCCCATCACGGTTACCAGCGATACCGACTCGTCCAGCAGCAGTTCAAAGGCCATCTCCT
>CAZAMY010000374.1:0-3338 GCA_964485995.1 uncultured Sediminispirochaeta sp. | reverse complement strand
ACCTGTTTAAAGGTGTTAAGCGCATTATCATCAATAATTACTGACTTGTTGAACTTATCGCCGCCCTGAACAACCCGGTGGCCAACCGCTTTGATACTGCTCATATCGTCGATGGCACCGTAGGTCTTGTCGGTGAGGGCATCGATGATCAATTTGATGGCCTCTTTATGGCTGGGGCACTTCTGTTCCTTTTTAAAAGTCTCCCTGCCTTTTGCATGCTGTTCAATCGAGGAGATTTCCTGACCGATTCGTTCGACGACGCCGTTTGCCAGGACCTCTTTATTATCCCAATCATAAACCTGAAATTTTACCGACGAACTGCCGCAATTGAGCGTAAGTATATCCACTGTATTCCTCCAATGTATGTATGTGCATGATAGTTTTTGCATGTTATTTTCGCATGCTGCCCTCAAAAATTCAATAAAGTAAAACATTTAATTGAAGCAGCACGGCCTTTTGAGCTGTCCATTAATGTATATGAACGGTATGAAGGCTTTAATGGCTGCAGTGTTAATCTGTTTTTTCCTGTGTATATACACTCAGAATCTCACTGCCGAAGAGACAGCCCCACGAACCCGCTTTGAGAGTCGTCTGGAAGAAAATGTACATACAATTCGGCTGGAGTTCATTCGTCCTGGACTGCGTAGTATGCTCCTGACCAGCGGTGAATCTCCGCTGCATATGGAGCCCAAGGCGGCGGTGCAATGGCACTGCCTGGGATTCGGTCCGATTCTGCCGCGCGGAATCATAAAGGAAATCCAAAAACCGTTTACCTACTCGGTGGGTTCGGCGGTGCTGCACCAGTCGGCAGGTTTCCGGCTGGACTTCGCATTGAACCCGCGGGAGAACGTTGGTGGCTACCTACTTGGTCGTATGTCCGGCTGGTTCGGACGAAGCGGGCTCTTTATGGAAAAGGAGGGTTCACTGCACAGAGCCGGTGGATGGCTGGAAATCACCTCTGGCAGGCGCATGCGCTGCAGCCTGTGCGCATACGGCACGCTTCTGCCGGAGCCTCCGGAGGAAAAGATTGACGAGATGGCAGTGCAGGGCCGGTACCCGGCCGTCGTACAGGGCCGGCATTTTAACACCTGTGCCCTCGAATTTCAGTTGCAGGAGGCTGATTGTGAGTGCAGCTTGTTGACAGCAGTTATTTTATCGCCGGTCGGCATCCCGGCACTGTACGGTCGAGTGTATCTGCGGTTCGGAAGCAGCCTTGGACGGGGTCGAGCCTGCTGGCAGGCGGCGCTGCTGGGTCGCTGGTCCGGGGACAAGTTTACCAATGGCGAAGGGCAGCTGCCGGAAGAGAAAGCCTCTCTGGAAGGCCGGTTTACCGCCGGAACCAGGCGGAACGGCATCAGGATGCAGGGGCAGCTGAGCAGACACAAACTGCCTCCGGTTCCCGAGCGGTATGTTGCCTGTGATCGGATGGTAGACATAGAGCTGTATTGTGGTTTGCTGTGGATGGACGCCAGCGTCGGAGGTAAGCATGAGTGCTGTTTCGATGAGGAGGGACAGGCCAATATCCGGTCAAACTGTGCGGCGGAGATGGCTGTTGTGCGGGAACACTGGGAGGTTGCCGTGCGGACCACAGCTGCTGTTGAATACCGGCACAAATTTAGTCTTAAGGGGGAATTCGGAAACTGGCGGCTGAGTGGGGTACTCGAGCTGGCGGATAGCGCGCATTCATATTCCGGCTACATGCGCGGAGCGTATGGACGGGATGAATTCTGTCTGTGGGCAAAACTGGGCTGGGAGTGTGTACCGGATGAAGTACTTAAAGCCCCCGTGTCGTTGGGGATAAAGCTCGAACATTCAGAGGTTCAGTAGATGTTTCGCTGTTTCAAAGTAAATCGTCAGTCCGGTTACGTCGATTACCGTAGCCATCAGTGGAGTCGACATTACCGTCGGATCAAACCCCAGCCGGTGTATCAGCAATGGAGCTAAGGTGCCGATCAAATTGGAAATTAGCACCACAAAAATAAGGGATATACCGATAACCAGCCCCTCATATACACCAACCCCCGGCGGCAACAAAATGCTGCGGGCAATTATTACCCCGCCGGTAATCAGTCCCATCATCAAGCCGACAAAGATTTCGCGCAGAAAAATGATGCCGATCTGTTTGAAGTAGATTTCTCCTGTCGCTAAACCGCGGATCATCAGGGTAGAAGATTGGCTGCCGGAGTTACCGCCGGTTTGAGTAATAACCGGCATAAACACGAACAGGAAGGCTGCTCCCAGAATGATTCCCTCGTAGTGCGAAACCACATTGGTGGTAATCGTCCCGAAGAGCAGCAGTATAATCAGCCAGGGAACCCGCTTTTTCACCATGCCCCACATCGAGGTGTCCATGTAGGAATCGACCTCACCGGACATAGCGCCCATTTTGTACACATCCTCGGTTTGTTCTTCACGAATTACGTCGATTACATCGTCGAAGGTGACAACACCGAGCAGCAGGTTGTCGTTGTCGACAACCGGAACTGAAATCAGATCGTGCTCTTCGATAATGTGAGCCACTTCCTCCCGGTCGGTTTCATCGAGCACCGAAATAACCTTTCTTTCCATTATTTCGGAGACTTTTAGATTGTCACTCGAAGAGAGGATGTCTTTGATTGAAATGGCTCCGATCAGCCGCTGGAGGTCGTCGAGCACATAAATGTAGTAGGGGATTTCTACTTTTTTCACGTTATTGCGGATAAAGCCGAGCGCCTGTGACACCGTAATGCTGGCCCGAATTGCCAGATAACGCGGGGTCATCATTCCGGCGGCATCATCCTCGTCGAAGCGCAGCAGGAACAGCATCTCCCGCTTGGCATCATCGCTGAGGTTGTCCCAGACCGAGCGGCGTACCTCGTGGCTGAGCTGCTGCACCAGGTCGACCAGGTCATCCGGTTCCATCGACAGGAACAGGGCCCGTTTTCCCTGGGCGGAGAGTGATTGAATGATAAGCTCCTGTTCCTGGTAGGGCAGTTCGTTGATGAGATCGAGTTTTTTCTGCGGATCGAGATGGAGAAAAATTTCGGTTTTTTCCTCTTCGGACAGGTCGCGCCAGTCATTGACCAGATCGCCGACCGATATTTCCGAAAAAAGGGATCTCATCTCATTTGCTGTCATCATTTCGCGGTACGACCGATAGTAATCAATATAAGTGCTCATACGTCGCTCCAATCTCCGACCAGCCTGATCTCAGGCTCCAGGACGATATTACGTTTTTTATACGCCGCCTGCTGTGCATGCAGTATCAAATGCCTTACGTCTTCAGCACTGGCGGAACCGGTGTTTATAATAATATTGGCATGAAAGGGTGCGATTTGTGCACCACCATATGCCAGTCC
>CAZAMY010000373.1:0-3362 GCA_964485995.1 uncultured Sediminispirochaeta sp. | reverse complement strand
CTTGTTCTGATCGGGTTCGCGCTGTACTTCGGCTGGAGCGGAGCCGAGCGGCTGCTTGCTGCGAACTAGGCAATTGTGAGAGGGCGTCGGAATGAATAAAAAGCTGGTCGTGTTTGACGATGATCCCACCGGGATTCAGACTGTTCACGGATGTTACGTTCTTACCGTGTGGGATGAAGCTACTCTCACAACTGCCTTACAAGATGAGGTTCCTTTTTTCTATATTTTAACCAATATTCGTGCATTACCGCCTGCAGAAGCTGAACTCTTCTAAAATAACCGGTCTGAGAGAACGTATTGATGCCGACGAGATTCTTTCAATTCCGCTTAATCTAATTCGCAACAGCGGAATTGAAGGGGTGACGGAGTTTCTGTTACCGATTACTCATGCACGGTTTATTGTGGTGAATGCGGAAACATATGATGATCTGGATACAGTTACCGCGGCTGTGCGCAATGCGGTTGCGCAGGGAAAGCGGTTTTTCTATCACACATCCTCCTCTTTTGTGCGTTCGTTTATGCAGCAAAGTGCAAAACTGATCGATTTTCCTTCTGTAGAAACCGGCCCCGGCCTTATAGTTGTCGGCTCGTATGTGCAGAAGACACAGCGACAGCTGAGCAAGCTTTTAGAAATTGAGGCGGTAGAGGGGATACCATTAACGGTTGATGAAATAGTTGCTCATCCGCAAGGTCTGAGGCAACGCATCCTGCGTGAGATCAATGAAGTACTGTCAAATGGAAAGACTGCGGTTCTGTACCTGGAAAAAAACAGCAAAGCCAGCGAAATTAGCCGGGGAGATGTCATGGACACCGGCCTTAAAATCACCGCCTTCTTCTGCTCCTGCGTAAATAAACTACAGGTGAAGCCGTCATTTATACTCGGCAAGGGAGGCATCACCTCGCATGAATTGCTCAAGCATGGGCTGAAAGTAGCTTTCGCCCGGGTGGCAGGACAGGCCGTGCCGGGAGTTCCTGTAATCCAAATGAATCCTGCGCATCGTTTCTCTGGTATGTACTACGCGATTTTCCCGGGCAATGTGGGTTCTGATGAAACGCTGGCCGAAGTGGTATTGCGTTTGATAAATAATGAGCGCCTACACAGCTCTTGAACTTCACCCTCCCGCGCACTACAGTACTAGTAAAAAGCGATAGAGAGGCAAAGTTGTGGGAGTAGTGTACACATTAAGCGGCGGAGCGGCATATGGATACGCCCATGTCGGCGTTCTACGGTATCTGGAAGAGTGGGGGATGCAGCCTTCGGCAGTGGTAGGAACTTCAATGGGAGCTATCGTGGGGGGCTTATATGCATACGGTTACGATTCAAAGCAGATCCAGGAAGTGGCCGATCACGTTCGTTCCATTGAAATAGTGCGGCTCTTTTTCCCATCGTTCCCCCGGGGCGGAATAATCGATACAGATGGCATTCGCGATTTTTTTCATGGATTCATAGGCGATGCCAGAATTGAAGATTTACCCATCCCGTACCGGAGCATAGCGGTTGATGTGAACACCGGCCAGCAGGTAATCTTTGACAGCGGCCGACTGCTGGATGCGATGATGGCCTCCATGTCTATACCGGCGGTATTCAAGCCGTACACATTTCGCGGCCGGCAACTGGTTGACGGCGGGGTGCTGAACAACCTCCCTTGGAATGTTGCCGATGAGTTGGGAAACCTGCACGTGGTGGTGGATGTTGCCCCGAAACGACGTGAGACCCGTGAAGAAGTGCTGCGAACCTCGGAGTTAGCGACCGATCGGAAGTCGGAAAACGGGCTTTCCTCGCGAAAAACCGAGCAGCTGGCCGAAGAGGTTCAGCACGCGGTAGAGAGCAAGCCTGAAGACAGCGGAGCTGACAGCTCCGTGCAGAAAAACTCCGCCCGGGCCAAAGCGCTTCAACAGCTCGAGGACAGACTTTCCACCGGCGCTTTCAGAGCACCGCTCAAGCGCCTTATGGACACCTTCCAGGCCCGCGAAACCTTTCAGATAAAAGACCTCATCAACAGCTTTACCCGCCGACCCGACCTCAAAACCGCCGCCCTGACCCTGCCCGAAGTTATCACCAACGTGATGGCCATTTTTAATGAGCAGCAGACGGTTGTTCCCCAGGGCGGCTTGTTCAAAACCTATGCGTATGTGCATCCCGATCTGATGAACTACTATCTGAACGATTTCAATAAGGCTGATGAGATCATCGAAAAGGGCTATTATGATGCGCAAACCGATCCTCAGTTTGTCCAGCAGGTCAAGAAAATTGCCCAGAAGGCCGGTTATGCAAAATAGAATTGGAATTATCGGAACCGGAGCGATTGCCGGGGTGCACGCCGGTGTGGTTTCACAGATGCCGAATGCGCATCTGCAGGGGGTGTATAGCCGGAGCGGATCGCGGGGAACCGAGTTTGCCCATAGGCACAGCTGCACTGCGTACGCCGATCTTGCCGACATGCTGAAAAAGGTCGACATTGTTGCGGTATGCACTCCCTCTGGAACACATCTGGAGGCGGCCCTGCCGGCGATCGAGGCTGGCTGTCATCTGATCATAGAAAAACCCCTGGAAATAAGCCTAGAGCGCTGCGACCGAATTCTAGAGGCTGCCGAGGGGAAGGGCGTACAGGTAGCCGGCGTGTTTCAATCCCGGTTTTATGAGGCGGCTCGTCAGTTGAAAGCCGCCCTAGAGCAGCGGCGCTTCGGCCGGCTGAGCATGGGCGATGCGTATGTGAAGTGGTACCGCAGTCAGGAGTACTACAGCGGCAGCGAGTGGAAGGGGACCGTACAGTACGACGGCGGCGGCGCTCTGATGAATCAATCGATTCATGCGGTGGATCTGTTGCAGTGGTTCATGGGTGATGTAAAGAACGTACAGGCCAAGTCTGCAGCCCTCGGCCACGAGGGGATCGAAGTAGAAGATACCGCCGTAGCGATTCTCGAGTTCGCCAACGGAGCCTTGGGGGTGATCGAAGGTTCAACCGCGGTGTATCCCGGATTTCTGAAGCGCATCGAAATATCCGGCAGCACCGGTTCGGCTGTACTGGAAGAAGAGACCCTGAAAGAGTGGTCGTTTGCAGAAGAGAGTGTCGAAGACGAAGAGATTCGCACAAGATACGGCAGCAGCGCCGGCTCCGGGGGCGGCGCCGCCGATCCGGCTGCAATCAGCCATACCGGCCACCTGCGGCAGTTCGAAGACTTCATCGAAGCCGTACAGCAGAACCGGCCGCCCTTTGTGGACGGGCGGGAGGCCCGCAAGTCCGTGGCCATTATTCAGGCGATTTATGAGAGCAGCCGCACCGGCGAAATTACACCGGTGCGCTGAGCAGCTGGACAACTGAGCAGCTGCTCAGCCGCCCTAGTTATACTGCCTATTTGTC
>CAZAMY010000372.1:0-3387 GCA_964485995.1 uncultured Sediminispirochaeta sp. | reverse complement strand
GTACCGCAGTCCGGGTTCTGGCAACCTCACTCTCCCAGTCCTGTCCGTTATTCCGCGGCGCATTCACCAGCACAAACCAGTTTTCCCCGCCTTGCGGGGCATCACCGGGAGAGACCTTGCTGGTAATATTCACATACACGGTCGGATCGTCCGGGCAGCGCAGCTCTTTAAAGAGGGCATTGAACTCGGCCGGATAATCTGCAGAGAAAAAGATATTGTTGACAGTCAACTCGGGAAACTCGCGCTTCATTCCCCAGAAAAAAACCAATCCGCTGGAAGAGGCTTCGAGCTGGCGGTACCGTTGGGCATACGGTGCTTCGGGGTCCTGCAGCAGATTTTCGTAGGTACGGCGGGCATCGATATTGCTGACGACTACATCGGCGGTATGCTCGCCGGAGGCGGTTACCACTCCTGTCGCCCGGCCGTTGTGCACATTGATGCGCTCAACCGGCTGTTCGAAGTGAAACTCCACTCCCAGCTCTTCGGCCACGGTGCGCATTGCCTGCGGTAGTGCATAGATACCGGTAGTGGATACATAGGCCCCCATATTGTACTCTACGTGCGGGATGATATTCAGAGTTGCCGGCACCTGATACGGATCAGAGCCGTTGTAGGTTGCATAGCGGTTGAACAGCTGCACCATACGGGGATCCTCGAAAAAGCTGCGGTTCGCGGTATCCATCGAGCGTGTGGCATCGAGCTTGCCCCGGCTGAACACTCCCTTCCACACCGCCGGGCGGAGATAGGTAACAGAATCGTGCAGGCTGTTCATCAGAAACAGTTCCGCTGTTTTATTGTAGATTCCCCGGCTGTACTCCAGGAAGCGCAGCACCGTGGCGGCGCTGTCGGAGGTCTTGGCCTCTACTTCCAGTGCGAAGTCTTCGGGATTCCCCCGGGCGGCCAGCTCCGTTCCGTCCGGAAAAAAGTAGGAGCAGATGGTATCGAGCTGTTCAAACTGCAGGTAATCCTCCAGCCGGCGGCCCGCCGATTCGAAGAGCTCGGCAAACACCTCGCGCATGGTTATCAGAGAAGGGCCGCGGTCAAAGCGGTAGCCCGCAAGCTGCTGCGAACCGGCCTTCCCGCCAGCATACCCCTGCTGTTCAAATACTGCGACCTGCCAGCCGTTCTTGGCCAGCCGGATAGCCGCTGATAATCCGCCGAACCCGGCACCGATAATAATTACACTTTTTACCCTTTTCATATCTCCACCTTTCGTTTCTAGCGGTCAGCCCGGGCTGCACTAATCGGAGCCGCTGCAATGTTATACAGAAACTGCAGCACGATCCGCGGTTTGGGAGGCTTCACCTTGCGGCTGTACACGATCATCGGATTTTTCTCTATCTGCTTTGCAGTCCATACATACATATCCGCCGCGGTCTTGATCGGCAACAGGTAGCGGAATGGAATAAACCGGTACCCCTTTTCGGCTTCCCTCTGCCAGCCCATATACAAGCCGATCTGTTTGGTATGGAAGGCGCGAAACTCTTTCAGATGATTCCTCACATACTCATACTCCAGACTGGACAAATAGGTGCCGGTGAGCGGTAGATAACGCCGTCCGAGATCAACATCTTCGTTGATATCTCTGATGAAGTTAATATACTGCATCGCCCGTCCGAGCATACGGGCCGGATAGTCGGCTACCGGCGGTAACTGCATAATTCTTGCCATGAACAATCCGATCACTTCGGCCGAGCCGTAGATATAGTCGAGGGTCTCCTCTAAGCTGTTGTACTCTTTTTTGAAGAGATCTCTCTCCATCGATTTGAGAAAGGCTTCGGTCCAGGCGGGATCAAAGCCTTTGCGGCGATGCAGCTCGACAAAGCGATCGATAATCGGGTCGCCCGAAGCAGATCCGGAACTCTCAGCTCCGCCCAGGGCGTTGTGATACGCATCACGAAACCGGTAGAATCCGTCCGGATCCTGCGGGATATCATCTACAAAATTGTCCGCCTTGCGGACAAATCCGTACAGGTAAAAAACATCCCGTCGTACTTCCTGCGGAAAAAACCGGCTGCTGTTGAAATAGGTTTTACTGCCGGATTTGAATGTGTCGTAGTGAACATCTTCTATTTGCATTTCAATCATAGATCATATACATTCAGCGCCGAATGTCAAATTACCGTTTTTTGCCGCGTTGCAGAATTTTATCCAATCGCGGCCGGTTAAAGCGCTGAGTAATCAGGCAGGGAAGGTTTACCGCCAGACCGAAGGGAATCATCCACACCGCCACTTCAATAGGATTCCAGATAAAAAAGAGCGGAATTAGCCCGATAATCACCCAATGCACCAGTTCGGCCCGGCAGGTCTCCAGAATGAAACGTTTCAAATACAGCTCGTCAACAGCATGCAGGTCGAGCCGTTTCTTCCGAAAGCCATCCTGATATAATCCGGCACCATCCGGCAGCCACTCCTTCCAGCGCTTAATACCGAGGGGCTGATAGATACGGCCGTTCTGCTCCCAGTGGCGGATACGAAACAGAAAACTCTCCTCCCGAAAGCGGCGCAGGGGCAGTTTTTGGATGAGGGTTCCCGGTATATATATAGCCAAGAACCAGGCAATCGAGTTCACTACAATAATACCCAGCAGTTCGCGGCCCAATATACTCATTTTTTATTTCCTACCGAAATCGACCGCCCCTTCCAGGATACACTGCCGAATAGTTTGGTTCTGATGATCGAATACACGAAGACTCCCACAAAAAAGAGAAACTCTAACGGAAACAAGAGGGCCGCAGCGACCGAAAAGCCGCCCACCCGGCGCAGCTGCATAAACACTTGAGCGGCATACAGCCCATACACTCCGGCTGCAGCAACACTCCACACTGCTGCCGCCCCCGGCCCGCTACTCACTGCTACTGATAGAAGAGCGTTGCTGATTCCGGTAAACCAGATGACCAGCAGTATGATGTTGCGGAGCTTCGAGAGCGAAGCCCCCATAGCCATATTCTTCGTCCAGCCTTCGATCAGACTGTGCAGCCCCCCGGGGTACATCCGAAAGGAGATCAGTCCGCGCCCGCCGAAGCAGTGCACACCAAGACCGTGCTGCCGGAACAGAGCGCAGAGGGCCAGATCGTCCACCACCTCGCCGCGTACCGCCGCATGCCCGCCGACCGCAGAATATTCATTTCGGTCCATAAGAATACAGGGGCCAAAACAGCCGTCCGCCTCGCCGGAGCGGCTCCACAGATCAAACGCGCCCGAACCGACCATCACAATCAAATTAAAGAAGCCACTCAGCTGCTCATAGAGTTTGCGTACCCGGTGGTAGGGCTGCACGGATACCATTCCACCCCGCAGCGAATGCTCGGCAGCCAGTCGTTCCAGCGCATCCGCCGCCTCAAGACGGGTATCGGCATCGAGAAAGAGAATCAGACTGCCCTTCGC
>CAZAMY010000371.1:0-3391 GCA_964485995.1 uncultured Sediminispirochaeta sp. | reverse complement strand
CATACGCTTTTCCTTTCATAGCCAATGTATCAATCAATATTTATTTACCTATTTATACGGCAATAGTAATGGAGCTCACAAAAAATATCAATATTGTAGAGCTCTATTTATACTGTTTTTCCTAGACTTATACTTCATTGTTCATATACTGCAAAATTTTGTTGATCCTCTTTTCGATAAACTCCGGCACTGCCTGTGGAATACCCGACATACCGCGTACTATCTTATGAACCGCTTCAACCGCTTCATCCACTGTTTCGTAGTCATCGGGATTCAGCTGCTGCACTCGTTCATGCAGGATTTGAATGAGCTTCTGTTCACGGCGTAACAAAGCACTGTTTTCCGTCCAGACGTAGCCGGTGATCTCATGTTTCCTAAAACGCTCCTCAGTTGTCTCGAGTAGCATTGTCAATCCGTCATGAATATCATCGAACTCAATTGACAAGATTGCAAAAAATTTACGTATCTTCTCTTTCATACCCTCTGCTCCACATACAGTCAGTGTCTATACATCAATCGTAGATAGATTTTTCATAAAGTGCAATATTGATCACCGCTTCAATTTCACAATTGTTTTGCCGGTGCCGCCGTGCTCGGGGCGCGAAAAATAAAAATCTTCAATACGGGCTGACTCCTGCAGCATCCTCTGGATTCCGGTTTGCAGGATCCCCTCGCCTTTGCCGTGAATTATCTCGAACTCGTACAGATTGGCCAGGAGCGCATTGTCTATCTGCCGGTTTACCATGTCGAGTGCCTGGTCGAGTCGTTCCCCCCTGACATCTAGCGAGAAAACCGCCGGCGGATGCGATGAGTCGCTGGTGTAGCCGTATTTCGGTTTTTCCTCGCTCCTCGGCCGGGACTGAGTCGCAGGGGTGAGATCTTTTTCCGGCAGAGTAATTTTCATTGCCCCCACTTCAACCAGCCAATGTCCCTGCTTCGCTTTGCGGAGGATAGTTCCTCTGCGTCTTCCGGGACCGGTCAGCACTTCCATACCCACTTCGAACTCATGGGTATCACTGGCAGCGAACTCAGCCTCTTCCGCTTCTACCTGTTCTTTTTCAGATTTCTCCCGTTGTTCTATTGTGCGGATAAACTCTTTCACCCGTTTTGTGTCCTCTTTGCTTACACCGCCTGAGCCGCCCGCTCCGCTTCCGTCAGCACCTGAGCGGGCGCTCGACTGCAGCTGGCGAACCAGATTCTCGAGCTCCTGCCGTGCTTCTCGCAAAAACCGGTTCAGGTCGCTGTAACCGCTCTGTTTGAGCTCGTGTTCACGCTGCTTCATCTGCAGAGCCGAAAGATCGTGCTGTTTAATCTGTTCCTTCAGTTCGGCCTCTCTCCGTTTCAACGCCTCTTCGCGCTGTTTGAATTCGGCCTGTCGCTGCTCCAGCTCTTTTATCATTTTGCTCACTTCCCCGCTCTCGTGAGACAGATAAGCCCGTGCCGTCTCGATTACATGCGGCGGCAAGCCGCTGCGCGAGGCAATATCAAGGGCGTGACTTTCACCGGGGAGTCCGACCACCACGCGGTAGTTGGGGGTCAGAGTAGATGCATCGAAGTCCATAGAGGCGTTCTGCACTTTCGAAGTCGTATAGCCGTAGTTCTTCAGCAAGCCATGATGCGAGGTAGCCAGAGTTGTAGCCCCGCGCATAAGGAATTCATCCAGAATGGCCATTGCCAGGGTCGCCCCTTCGCCCGGATCGGTGCCTGAACCGAGCTCATCGAGCAGGGCCAGAGCATGCACATCAGCATGTTCCAACATTTCGGCAATCTTTGTCATGTGGCCGGAAAAGGTTGAGAGCGACCCCTCGATTGACTGCTCATCGCCGATATCCGCATAAATGCCGTTGAATACCGCCAGTTCAGTACCTTCTTCGGCGGGAATCTGCAGTCCGAATTGATTCATCAACGAGAGCAGCCCGACTGTTTTGAGCGTAACAGTTTTTCCACCGGCATTCGGGCCGCTGATAATGAGTCCCAGTACATCCTCGGCTGTCTCTATATCGATTGGAACCGCCGCATTTTTCAACAGCGGGTGCCGGGCCCGTATGAGCTTGAAACCGCGTTCCCGGTACACCGGTCGTATACAGTTGTGGACCCGGGCATAACGGGCACGGCACAGAAAACTGTCGACCTCGGCTACCACCCGGATCAGCTCTTCGATCTCAGTAACGCGGCTTGCTACACTCTTGGTCAGATCGCGGAGGATGGAAAGAATAATCTCACGAATCTCCTGTTCCACCAGGGCTATGTCGTTGTTTTTTGTCATCAGTTCGGGCGGCTCTATGTAGACAGTAGCACCGCGGGCCGAACTGTAATGGATAACCCCGGATACCATATTCTGGTACTGTGCTTTCAACGGCAGTACGATTCGTCCGTCCCGCTGGGTCGGCACATCGCTCTGCCAGCGGTCGCTGTTCTGCTGGAGGTAGTTCTGGGCCGCTCGGTTCAGCTCATTTCTCAGTCGAGCCAGTTGGGCCCGCTGCTTTCGCAGTTCCGGGTGACTGTCTTTGACGCTGCCGTCAGTGTTTAGTACGGCAAAAATCTCTTTGGCAGTGCTTCTAAAATCGCCGATATCCTGACTGTAAGCCGAAATAGCATCATACCCGTATTCTCCGGCCTGCTCTACATATGCGGCCAGACGGTGCGCCGAGTTAAAATAGCGGGCAAAACGGATAATCTCCTCGCCTTCGAGAACCACCCCCTCTTTCGAGAGCTCATAGACCTCGTCCACGAGTTCCGGAAATTCAAACGTAGGAAACTCTTCCCGTTCCATGAACTCGCGGGCCTGCTCGACTTTGTTCTGCAGAGGCTCCAGTTCTGCCTGGCTATAGTAAAAGCTCTGTTGGCTAAGCGCCGCTCTGCCGTCGTGGCTGATACAGTAGTCGAGCAGTTCCATTCTAATCTTTTCAAATTCTAAAACAGCAAGTGTATGTTGATGCATATCTATTAACCGTATTCCGTTCTCTCTTCCAATTCATAGTATATCCGGGCATAGCTTTCGTACCGGTCCGGATGAATAGCATTCGACTCGACCGCCGCACGCACCGCACAGCCCGGCTCGTGCAGATGACTGCAGGGCTGGAATTCGCAGTTGCCGATGTGGGGCAGAAAATCTTTAAAGTATCCATCCAGATTATCAGGGCTGTCTATGCCCAGCTCGATTTGTCGTATACCGGGAGTATCAATAAATAAAGTATCCTCATATTCGTACAAACGGGCATTTTTTGTAGTGTGACGTCCACGATCATACTTCTGCGAGATCTCCCCCACCTGCAAGTTCACCCCCGGAAACAGTCGGTTCAACAACGAGCTCTTCCCGACCCCGGACTGTCCGAAAAAAGCAGTCAGCCCGCCGGTGACCTTCTCTGATAGTGCATCGATTCCCTGTCCT
>CAZAMY010000370.1:0-3407 GCA_964485995.1 uncultured Sediminispirochaeta sp. | reverse complement strand
AGTAATATATCTGTATGAAAACGACGCTCAATTTTCCCGATTCATTAATTTTTGAGGCAAAAGTAAGAGCTGCCAGAGAGCATACCACCCTGACAGGGCTCATAGTAGAGGGACTGAAGATGCGCTTGAAGCGGAGTGATATCACCCGCGAGCTTCCAGTATCAAGTTCTGACGGCGGCTTAAAGAATGGTTACACTTGGGAAGGTATCAGACGTGTGGGAGAGGGGAACGAGGTTTACCGTTGATATTCTGGGATGTAAACCTGTGGATCTATGCCTTTCGCGGGGACAGCCCTTTTCACGATAGGGCCAGAGAAGTGCTGATGAGAGGCTTGGATGGAAACGATGTCTTTCTTTTCTCCCCACACATCGCCGCGTCTTTCCTTCGAATGGTCACGAATCCGAAGATATTTAATAGGCCCTCTCCTCACAGCGAAGCATGGGAATTCATAGATACATTAGAAAGCCATCCAAATGCCCGCTTTGTGGAAGTGGACCAGATGACTTACGGTGTTTTCAAGCATCTTTCTTTGGTGAAGGCGGTTCAAGGCAATCAAGTGCCGGATGCACTCCTGGCTGCGCTTGCTATCCGCTACGACTGTCTCTTCTTGACTGCCGACCAGGGCTTTTCTGAATATCCTGGACTCAACTTGGAGTTTGTGTAATTCAGAATTTAAAAACAGAGACGGGCCGCAGTATAAAACTGCGGCCCGAACAAAGGTGTTTTAATGAACTTGATAAAAACTACTTCTCCCGATGGTATGGCCAGGCCATGATGCCGCCTTCCATAACCTTCACATTGGTAAAGCCGTTGGCAATGAGGGTCCGGGCAGCTTCATACCCGCGCAGGGAAATCTTGCAGTAGGTAATAATCTCTGTATCCTTATCCTTGGGCAGTTCCTCGAGACGGTCTCGCAGAGCTCCGACCGGAATAAGGTGTTCGCCGATTCCGAGGCGCATCTGTTCCCACTCTTCAGGGCTGCGGCAGTCGATGATGAACGGTTTTTCTCCATTGGCGAGTTTCGTGTATACCTCTACCGCCGACAAACCTTGCATAATACCGCGGAGTTTGTTCTGCAGCGCCTGGGCACAGGCGATAATATTGTCGATTGCCAGGGAGAAGGGAGGGGCATACGGCAGGTCTGCATTGGCCAGTTCATCTATGGTCAGTCCGCCCATAATGGCCATGGCCGCCATGCCGATCTGCTTGCTGGCATCTCCCTGTCCGATACATTCGAAGCCCAGCAGTTTGCCGGTATTAGTGTCGGCGATCATTCGGTTGATCAGGATTTTGGCGCCCATGAAGCCCGGACGGTCCGGCCCGGATGTGGTAACTGTTTCAATATTTTTATACCCCAGTTGTTCGGCGGTCGATTGTGATATTCCGGTAGAGCCGGCGGAAAATTCAAATACCTTACACACGCCGGTTTGAATGGTACCGGGAAACTTCACGACGTTTCCTACGGCTGCATTCTCGCCGGCAATGCGGCCTTCCAGATTGGCCAGATCGCCGTACGGGGCATGGACGTTTTGACCGCTCAGGCGATGTGGTATTTCAATGCAGTCGCCAACTGCGTATATATCTGAATCGTTGGTTTGCATGTATTCATCAACCAGAATGCCGCGCCTCTCGCCGATTTTGAGGCCGGCATCTTTGGCGATTTTGATATTCGGGCTGACGCCGATCGCTACTACAGCCAGTTCGCAGGGTATCTCATCTCCGTTGGCCAGTTTCACAGCTCGGAGCTGTCCATCCCCGTCACCCAGGAATGCCGAAACAGCGTTATCAGTAATTACATCAGCAGCGTGCTCCTTTACATGATTTTCGAGGATTTTTGCCAGCTGCCAGTCGAGGAACATGAGAATCTGCGGCAGCATTTCAACTACCGTAATTTTGATGCCGGCCAGCTGCAGTGCTTCGCAGGTTTCGATGCCGATGAGTCCGCCGCCGACCACAACTGCTTTCTTGATTTTCCCTTCATCTCTTACTTTACGCAAGAAATCGGCATCCGGCATCGACTGCAGGGTGGTTATTCCCTTGAGATCTATGCCCGGTACCGGCGGCATTTTCGGGGATGCTCCCATGGCCAGGATGAGCTTGTCATATTCCCATGTCTGTGTTTTCCCGGTTACCAGGTTCTTCGCTTCGACTACTTTTTTTTCACGGTCGATCTTGGTAACTTCAGTATCGGTGACTGCATTGATGTTTTTTGACTTCATAAAGTAGCTCGGGTCGCGTACTACGCCGGTGGGAGTACAGAGGAGCTGGTTTCGGTTGTCGAAGAAGCCTCCCACGTAATACGGGTACCCGCATGAAGCCATTGAAAGATCATGTGCTTTCTGAATGATAGTGATATCAGCATGAAAGTCTAAGCGTCTCGCACGGGCAGCAGCTTTAGGTCCGGATGCCGAACCGCCAATAACCAGTATCTTTTTCCCCATTTCTTTCTCCTTTTTTACAATTGAAGTTCATAAATGATACCATATTCACATATAATTATCAAATAAAAACATTATAATCACAATAAATAATAATATATGTGACTAAAGTAATAATAAAATTAAATTACTCAGGTTTGAGGTTTTTATTTCGAAAATAAATGTGACATTCGTAGTAATATTATTGAATTAGTAAAATTAGAGTAGGGGCTTGATTGACGGAGAACTTTCAGGCTTAGTCGGCCTCGAAAAGAACGTAATCTACCGGGCCGCCGGAAATGTGGGGCATGAATTGGTAATACTCTTGGACTGATTCGGAGTAACCGTTCCACATAGAATTCCAATGGGTTTCAATGTACGTGCGTGTGTAGCGGTAAACTTCTCCGGTATCGATGTAGTTATTATTGTCATAGTCTCCGTATGTAGCGGAGTATAAAAAGCCAAAGGTGAGAAAGCCGTGTCCCGAGGTTTCAAATGAAACTTCGGCTTCTCCGGCTGCAGTTATTACAATTGCCTCTGAAGAGGGAATATCTCCGGTTTTAGGGGTAAAAAACGCATCTAAAGTGGAGCCCATAATATCACCAGAGCGAGAGTCTGTAATACTGTATTCTCCCGGGATAGCATCGTAGTCATACTCACTTCCGATGAATCCCCCAGAATTACATGCATCAATCATAACAACTCGTTTCCTAGGAGCGGACTGTTTGAGATGAGTAAAAAAGTCGGTATCGGACATCAAGTATTCCGATTCAGAATGTCCGGAATCTGGGTAGAAAACAATATACTCATCTTTGGTATCTGAAAATTGATCTTCATCTCCGCTGGCTTCCCCCATACCTTGAGCCCCATGACCTGAAAAGTAGATCAAAATTAAATCAGATTTGTTAAGTGCTCTAGCAAACGAAGTAATATCAGATATAAACTGCTGTTTAGTTGCTGGAGAAACATCTGCAGCATACGGATAAGAGC
>CAZAMY010000369.1:0-3413 GCA_964485995.1 uncultured Sediminispirochaeta sp. | reverse complement strand
GAAATTGTCAGAATAAAATCGGCGGATCGAATGCGGCCCCATTGCTAGTGCCGGGCGTTCCCACATTCTGCTTGACAGCTCATGGACAGCGGCCTACCATCAAAGAGTGAGCCCGCGAATTAAAACCGTAGACACAATTCTCACCTGTCCCGACCGCAACTACCTGATCGTAAAGATACGCACCGCAGACGACCTGATCGGCTACGGCGACGCCACTCTCAATGGACGGGAGCTAACGGTGAAAACCGCCGTGGATGAATACTTGGCTCCGCTGCTGATAGGGCACGATGCCGGGCGAATTGAGGACATCTGGCAGATGATCTTTCGCCATACCTACTGGCGCGGAGGGCCGGTGCTGCAGACCGCCCTGGCCGGAGTCGATATGGCCCTGTGGGACCTGCTCGGAAAGCGCAGCGGTCTGCCGCTTTCCCAGCTGTTGGGCGGAAAAACCCGCGAGCGTATCAAAACCTACTACCACGTGCACGGCAACACGGCCGAGGCATTGGTTGAACGGGCCCGGGCAGCAGTAAAGGCCGGTGCCCGGGTGCTGCGCTACAGTTTTTCGACGAAAGATCCCTTCGATCCGGAGTCGGAGCGGTGCTACGCACAGCCGCACCAGGACATTGAGCTGGAGGACCGCTTCGAGGTGGGCGCGGGCGATCCGGAGACCGCCACCGGCCAGCAACAACGCGGCCGGCACGGCGAGGCGGCGCCCCGCTGGGAAACCGAGCCGTATCTGCAAGAGCTGCCGCGGATCACCGCCGAGCTGCGAAAAGCGGTCGGCCCGCATATCGGCCTGATCCACGATGTCCACTCCCGCTGCACCCCGGTGCAGGCGGCCCGGGCGGCCAAGGAATTGGAACCGTACCATCTGCTGTTTTTAGAGGACCCGGTCGAGCCGCTGAACCGGGCCGCCCTGGCGCAGGTGCGGGCGGCATCTACAACGCCACTGGCCACCGGCGAGCTGTTCAACACCATGGACCAGCTGCTGCCGCTGCTGGAGCGGCGGCTGATCGATTATATCCGGCTGGATATCAGCCACTTCGGCGGCATCACGCCGCTGCGCAAGGCCGCCTACATTGCCGGTGCCTACGGCGTTCAGACCGCCTTTCACGGCCCCGGCGACATTTCACCTTTAGCCCATGCGGCCCAGTTCCACCTGGACCTGCATGTGCCGAACTTCGGCATTCAGGAGACCCTGCGCTTCGACCCGCGCCTCAGCGAGGTATTTGTGTGGCAGACCGTGAGCGAGGACGGGTATGTACGCATTGAGGACCGGCCCGGTTTGGGCGTCGAGGTGGATGAAGAGAGGGCGAAATCATTTCCATATAAAAAGGCGTTTATTCCCGGACACCGCGACCAGAGCGGCGCGGTCCACGACTGGTAATCACTCCACCTGGGCCAAAACCGTGCTGAGGTACTGGTAGGCGCGGATGGCGGCGGTTTTGCCGTCGGGTTTGGGCAGGCACTCGATGCTGACGCCGCCCCGGTAGTCGATCGAACGCAGCGTACGGAATATTTCCTTGAAATCGATACCGCCTCCGCCGGGATACCTGCGGTTGTTGTCGGCAAAGTGGATGTGGCCGAGGTAGTTACGGTAGCGGTACAGCGAGTCGGTGATGGAGGCCTCTTCGATGTTCATGTGAAAGATGTCGGCGTGTACCTTGATGTTAGGTGCGCCGATGGCATCTAGCAGGCGGGCTGTATCCTGCAGGTTGTTCAAGTAGTCCTGTTCGTAGCGGTTGATGGCCTCCAGGACCAGCGGCACCCCGTACTGTTCGGCGTAGGCGGCGCACTCTTTCAGGGCCGCCTGGATGCGGGAGCGAGCCTGCGACTCGTCGGAAGCGGCTGTCAGCCGGCCTTTGATGGTGCCGATGATGACGGCCGGTTTGATATCGGCAAATGCATCAATCACATCTTTGATTCGCTGGATGGCTGCCGAGCGAACCGACTCTTCATCGCTGGCAAAGGAGAGCTTGTCATCGACCGCCGAGAGGCCGGTGCCGATTGAGGTGAGCTTCAGATTATTCTTTGAAAGCAGATAGGCCAGCTGTTCGGTATCGACCTGCCGGGGATCGGAAATGTGCAGCTCAGCCCCGGAGTAACCGATGTGGGCTATCTGCTTGAGGCTTTCGGCGATGTCGCCGGTAAACAGAATTGGTCCGAACAGTGAGGGTTTCGGTGTAAAGGTTGCGGAAATAATCATGGATCACACTCCTATGCATTATTCCACCGCCCGAATACGCTGGATGTATTCGGAGAGGTTCTTTCCATGGGTAGTATACACCGGTTCCATGGCATCGCGAAAGGGTGATATATCAATATCGGTGATTATTTCACAGCCGGCCTCACGGGCTTTCTCGATGGAGTCCGCAACTTTTTCACGCCACAGACGGCGCTGATAGGGGATGGACTCCTGGACGGCCCGGCGGATCAGCACCTGGTCCTTTTCCGAGAGGCGATCCCAGGTTTTTTTGCTGAACAGGATGATCTCGGGGGTGCGGACATGGGCGTCCATAGTGTAGTATTTGGCCACCTCGTAGTGCCCCTTGGTGATCCAGGAGGGGTAGTTGTTCTCCGCCCCGTGGATTACGCCGGTCTGCAGTCCGGTGTAGACCTCTTCAAAGGCCAGGCGGATCGGTTCGGCGCCGACCGCCCGCACCAGGTCGTGCATAATTTCTGCCTTCTGAACGCGGATTTTTAGCCCCTGCAGATCCTCGATCGAGCGGATCGGTTTGACCGAGTTGTAGAAACTGCGCTGCCCCGAGTCGTAGTAGCCCAGTCCAACCAAGCCGCTTGATTCGAGCTTCTCCAGCATCTCCCGGCCGACCGGCCCGTCCACCACCGTGTGCATGTGCTCGGCGTCGCGGAACAGGTAAGGCAGGGAAAAAACTTTCAGGCTCGGTTCTATCTGGGTGAGGGGATTGATATTGACCCGGTTGATGTCGATGGCTCCTAACTGGGTCTGCTCGATGGTCTCCTTTTCCGAACCCAGCTGGGCGGAGGGGTAGACCTGTACGGTGATCCGGCCGCGGGTCCACTCCTTCAGCAGGTCGCCTATCCTGATGAGCCCCTGGGTGGTCGGGTAGGTCAGCTCATGGTCGTCGGCGGCCTTCAGGACGATGTTCTCGCCGGAAGAGCGGGCCGGAGATATAACTGCAAACCACAGGACCGCTGCCGCCAAAATGACGATAATCGGCAGCAGCAGTGTCAACGTTTTTCGGTTCATAGGAACTCAAGTTTACCCTTTCAACATACCTTCGCTCAAGCCTTCGATGAAGAAGTCCCGGAAGATAAAAAACAGTATCAGCACCGGCAGAATGGTCACGATTACCATTGCGCCGACCCGTCCCATTACCAGGGTCTGCAGTTCGTCCCGCATCCACACGATTCCCACCGGCAGGGTCTGCCAG
>CAZAMY010000368.1:0-3432 GCA_964485995.1 uncultured Sediminispirochaeta sp. | reverse complement strand
ATACAACTAAGTTGATTATAGAACAACAAGATTGCAAAGTCAAATTTTTTCGGTGGCAATTTTTTGGGAAATTTTGGGATTCACATGCTGTAGTCGAGTGTGGGGCGCCCGGGCGGGGCGGTCGACGCTTCGCGCGCTGTTCCGCCCGTAGACGGGCCTGGGGCAGTAGCATATCGCCGTTGCGATGATTTTTTCTGTTGCGTATTTGCCGGGACGTAATATCATTACTAGTAGGACTTCGACCGACGACTGTTTTCTCGAGTGCATCTGACGGTCGGCCGGCGCCCGGAGACTTTCGAGGTGGGAGGTGGGTGATGCGGAGAAAAGCACTGGCAGCAGTTGTGCTGTTGTGTACGCTGACTATTTCGGTACACAGCCAGGAACTGACCATAGGAGTGGTCGAGTTCGAAGAGAAGAACAGTATCGGGCTGGAGAATGCCGGCCGGATCGTGGCCGAGTGGGTGGTAACCGAGCTCAAGCAGCTGGAGAGTTTTCAGATTGCCGAACGCCTGCTGATGCAGCAGGTGTTGGAAGAGCAGAACCTGCTGCTCTCAGGGGTAATTGATGAGGAGCAGGCGGCCGAGATCGGGCAGCTGTACGGGGTAGATGCAATCGTTTCCGGCTCGGTGATGAGAGTTGGTGAGAAAATCAGCGTCACTGCCCGGATGGTAAATGTCAGCACCGGGGAAGTGCTCAAGACCGCCGCGGGAAGTGTGGATGCACTCGAGGAGCTCGAAGAGCTGACCTATATTCTGGCCAACAATCTGAGCGACATCAGCCGGGAGGAGTTTCTCGTCCGTGCGGCCATCGAGGAAAAATCCGACCACCGCCTGGAGATCGGCGGCGGCGTGGGGATCGGATGGGACAAGGCCGATTACAGCTCATTGCATCTGGACGCGCATTTTCGCTATCAGTCGCCCCTGTTCGCACTGTGGATAGAGGGCGCTCCCCTGGGGTCAATCCAGAACGTAGAACTGGGCGGGAATATCAATCCGCTGCATTATCTGGGGATAGGGGCGGTGTACGGCCGGTTCTTCGACAACGCCATCGACTACGTACAGGCCGATTATCTGATGTTCGGCATCGTCGGCAGGCCGATCCTCAACTTCGAGTTCGGACTTTTCTTCGGGGGCACTACCAGCGGAGTTATCTGGACGGAGACCGATAACGATGTCGAGGTCGAGGGTTCCTGGAACTTCGGCGGCACCTATCAGGTGTGGCTGCAGTACCGCATGAGCGAAGAGTATGCGGTGATGCTGCGTGTGCAGGGAGTGGAGCTGCTGGACTTCGGCGATCAGCTGCCTGTCGGCTACCAGTATCCCCTGAGCGAATATGAGTACCGGGCGGGCAAGTTCTCGATTATTTTCAACTATTCATTCCTCATTTAGTCGCTCCGCGGCTTGGCCCGGTCGGTGGGTTCGGCCGTAAAGGGGTCTTCCGGCCAGTAGTGTTTGGGGTAGCGGCCCCGCAGCTCTTTGCGTACCTCGGGATAGGTCTGGGTCCAGAATGAGTACAGGTCGCCGGTGACCTGTACCGGCCGCTGGGCCGGCGAGAGCAGCTCTATTTCCACCGGTATGCCGGCTATCCGGGGCGTTTCGGTCAGGCCGAAGAGCTGCTGGATGCGGGCCGCGAGGGTGCAGCGGCCGCCTTCGTAGCGCAGCCGACGACTGCTTCCGGAGGGCAGAGTCAACTGCTGCGGCGCCAGTTCATCGATCCGGCCCTGCAGCTCCCAGGGCAGCCGGGCTCGCAGGGCTTCTGACAGCGGCAGCTTCTGGAGGCTGCCGCCGGTTATCCTTCGTGGTAGAAAAGGGGCCAGCCACTCCTCCAGTGTGTCCAAAAGCGCCTGGTCGGAGACCTCCGGCCAGAGATTGCCCTTTGCCTCGTGCAGAAAGGCCATTCGCCGCCGCAGCTCCTCGGCATTGCGGTTCCAGGGCAGAGCAGACAGTCCTGAGCCGCGGATAAGTGCCAGCAGTGCGGAATGGGGATCGGCCAGCTCGGCCGGTGGTATTGGTGTTTTTGATACCCGCAGGCTTCCGACCAAACGCAGGCGGCGGGCCCGGAGTTGGCCGTTCTTATCGAGGGTAAGGCCTTCTTCGCTGCGGCCGCGGGCTGCGGTGAAGGCCTGGACCTCGGCCTCTGACAGGGCGGCCGCCAGATAGATGCGTCCTTCTCGCTGGCCGCGGTGCAGTGCTCCGGCTACTATCCATTCGGGGGCAAAGCCGCGGTCTCCCTGGACGAGCCGCGCTTCGGGGCCGGCGGCCAAGCGGTAGCGGGCGGTGGAAGCGCTGCCGGCCGGGCCCGAGGAGAATGCCGTTTCTGGCTTATCGGTGGTTGGGAGGTCGGTCCGGCGGGCGATACGGT
This sequence comes from uncultured Sediminispirochaeta sp., assembly GCA_964485995.1. Classification (GTDB taxonomy): domain Bacteria; phylum Spirochaetota; class Spirochaetia; order DSM-16054; family Sediminispirochaetaceae; genus DSBN01. The sequence goes on along the minus strand of CAZAMY010000368.1, from coordinate 1,071 downwards.
CGGGGTAGGCGCTCAGCAGCAGGCTGCCGGGGGATGGTTCGTAGCCGGCGGATGCCGCGTGGCCGTCGGCCGGGCATTCGGCCAAATTTTTGAGGCGTTCGGCCTCCTTGAGTATCCGGCGGGCGGCACCACCGGCCAGCTCAGGAGACAAGTTTCCCGCCCACGCCTGTTTCAGCAGGTCTACCCGCAGGTCGAGATCGGCCCCGTAGGTGTCGCGCAGTTCTCTGCGCAGCGGATCGCCGTGCTCGAGAACGGCGGCAGTCAGCGCGGCGGTCCGGACTGCGCGAGTGGCGCCGGCTGCGGCGGCCGCACTGAGCATGGCGGCCAGGCGGGGCGGCAGCGGCATGCGGGCCATGGCGGTCCCTTTTTCGGTGGGAACTCCGTTTGTGTCGACAGCCTCGAGCTCGCGCAGCAGCTGCAGGGCATCGCCGCGGCGTTGTGGGTCGGGCGGATCGGGCCACTGACATGAGTCTCCTTCGGGATCTCCCCAGACTGAGAGTGTCAGAAACAGCCCCGACAGGTCGGCTTCGACGATCTCCGGCGGGTCGAAATCTGCGAGCCCTTCGCGGGCCTCCCAGAGGCGCAGTACCGTGCCCGGCCCAAGGCGTCCGGCCCGGCCGGCTCGCTGCTCAGCGGAGGCCCTGCTGATGCGGACCGTCTCCAGGCGGCTGAGTCCGGTGTCCGGGTCCCAGCGGCTGCGGCGCCGTAGTCCGGAATCGATTACAGAGGTAATGCCGTCGATGGTAAGGCTGGTTTCAGCGATATTGGTGGCAATTACCACCTTGCGCCGGCCGGGGTGCGGGGGTGCAATGGCCCGGCTTTGTTCAGCAGGGCTGAGACGTCCATAGAGCGGATGAATATCGACATCATCCGGCAGCGAACCGGACTCAAGGGTGGCGGCAAGTGCTTCGGCGGCCCGGCGGATTTCCGCCTCGCCGGGTAGAAAGAAGAGAATGTTGTGTGCGCCCTGCTCGAGTTGCCGGCGGCAGACCTCCGCCCCGTGTGCTTCGATACGGGCGGATGGCGGGCAGGGTTGGTAGTGGACGCTTACCGGGTGAAGGCTGCCCTCGG
>CAZAMY010000367.1:0-3435 GCA_964485995.1 uncultured Sediminispirochaeta sp. | reverse complement strand
TAGGTGCACCGGCCGGGAGAAATTGGCCTGCAGATATTCGCCCCCTGCCGGCGAGGTCATGATGGCCACCGGCAGCTGCTCGGCCGGGTCGATGTTGAAGAGAAAGTGATCGGCGGGAATATCGGTGCCGTCGAAGGAAACCACAAAGTTGACCGGATGACGCCGGTTGAGGGCGGCTATAGCGCGCTCTCCGCCGGCGGTGCGTGCTTCTCCAGAGGCACCCTCTTCCTCCGCGGCCCGCCGGCTTGCCAGCCGCTGCTCAACCAGCTCGGGGTCGAGAATGTGGCCGGACGTGGCCGGTTCGTTGTTGAGTGTTCCTGCGCCGATTATCACGGCATCGCTGCTGGCCCGCAGGGCATTCAGGATCCAGAAATCGGCCAGAGCGCCGTCGGGATCAAACAGGTTTTGTTTGGCAATTGCCGGGCCGTCGCTGATATCCTCGAAGGCCATCTTGCCGTCGGCCGACAGCACCACCGACGAGATGAGATACGGCCGATCGTCCGGAGCCGGCGGAAAGGCAAGCTCGGTATACACAGCCCCGGTTTTGGGCAGCGGTGCGGGCCGCGGGGCATTCTGGGCTGCAGGCAGCCCCGCCGTAGCAGGCGAGCTGTCTGCTTTATACAGCAGGTTCAGTTTGATCTTATCTAATGGGAAGTCCATTTGCGGTAGTGTGTTCATTCTATCGGTTCCTTTCGCCCCCGGGAGCCTCAGCCCGGTCATCTTCCCCGGGAGCCGGGCCGCTGGACTGCCGCGGCAGGAGCTCGAGGGGCAGCTGTTTATGTACGTACTCGGTGGAGTTGTGCTCCAGTTTTTGCAGCACCGACTTAGCGGCCATCTTGCCCATCCGGTAGCTGGGGTACTTCAGGGTAGTGAGCGGCGGGGCCAGGTAGGCGCTGCCCAGGGCGTTGTCGAACCCGACTACCGAAACATCCTGCGGAACCCTCACCCCACCTTGGTAGGCAGCACCTAAAGCTCCCTGCGCCATAATATCGGTAGCACAAATCACTGCGGTGGGTGGATTCCTCTTTTTCAGCAGCTTCTGCATGGATTGGTAGCCGCCCTCAATAGTCCACTCCCCGACCACACAGTTTTCCGCCCGCCATTCGAGCCCTTCGGATTCGAGCGCCTGTTTGAACATGCCAAAACGACGGACACCATCGGTACTGTTCATAGTTCCTGAGATCAGACCGATTTCTGTATGTCCTAGATCGACCAGGTGCACTACCAGCCGCTTCATTCCCTGCAGCTCATCGCCTATAAAGGCACTGACGTTTTCGGGGGTCTCGGAACGGGCGATCAATGCCACCGGCATTCTCTCAGCAAGAGCGGAAAAATCCAGCTGCTGCCCCGCCCCGCCGATGAAAATGGCCGCTTCGATCATCTTGTTCGGCAAAATGGTGAAAAACTGCCGCTCCCGTTCAAAACTCTCCTGCGCATCGAACAGCAGTGCATCGTAACTGCTCTGTTCGAGTACCTCGATAATGCCCCCCATCGCCTCGGCCATGAAGGTATTCACCACCGTAGGCACTACGATGGCCAGGGAACGCAGTTTACTGCTGCCGAGGGCTTTGGCCACGGGATTGGGTATGTAGTTCAGTTCGCGGATCGCCGTCGACACTTTTTCACGGCGTGTCTCACTTACACTCTCCGGATTGTTGATCACACGCGAAACCGTAGCCACCGAAACACCGGCCCGCGCGGCTACCGCACGAATAGTAGCACTCCCCTTTTCTTCAGCCATACTTTTGCGGCACCCCTTTTCTCATTGCGTGAGTTCATTTTGTAACCGGTTTTGTAACCGGTTACAAATCTTGATTCATTATACGCCGAGTCCTCAAAATGGTCAAACTTTTTTCTTCATCTTATCGGTCAAGGTTTACGAAAATCCGCTCGCAGCCTGCCTCTCTACTGGCGGGGTGCCTTTCCAGACTCCCGTTTGCACACCCGGTAGAGATGATGATAGTTGCGAAAACCCGCCTTCAGGCCGGCGGCTTGAACATCACCCTTCGGATCTGAATCGATCAATTGCCGGAAGAGCCTGAAGCGCTGCAGATCAAGATACCTTTTCGGGCTGATACCCATCTCACGTGCACAGAGACGGCAGAGGTGCGAATGCGATACCCCGACTTCATTACAGATGTCAGGAACTTCGAGGCTGACACCTCGCTCCACGGAGGTACGCGCCTGGGTAATAAAAGCTGCCACCGACGGTGAAAGTCTCGTATGCGACTGACTGTCTGAGTGACGCAGGACCTCCAAACCGCACATGAGCAGATGCGACAGTGCGCTGCGGGCCACATAGGCCGGCCCCTTTTTTGCAGCAATGTCATCGCAGAGGCGTAGCAGCAGCTGAAACTGATCCTTATCCGAATGAGCCATTTGCCCTTCACCGGAGTTCAACAGCTGCAGGCAAGCGGCTGCAGCACTATTTCCGGAAAACTCATTCGCGAGCATTGTGCGCAGTGGTTGCACCACCGCACTGTCGAAAACCGCCACCCACATCCGCAGTGGAGCCCCGCGCCTGGCGGGTTTTATCTCCCGGCGATGGCCTGAATAATCCTGAGCGGTGCCGAGCCCCGCAGATTCTGAGTCAAACGGCAGATCCGCATCCGGCAGCAGCATGTGCGCCTGTCCGGGCGGAAGCAGCAATAGGTCACCCGGCAACAGCCGGAAGCTGCGGTCAGGCAGCAGGTACACGCCTCTCCCCTGCAGCACGATATTCAGCTCGAGCTCATGGTGGTAATGTGCGCTCTCCATGGGGTGCAGACTGCGCACCTGAAAAAGGTCACCACCGTAACCGGCCGGCTTCTTCACCTTGTATTCTGGCATACTTGCATTATAGACCCGCTGCAAAATAATGCAAACTACCTGCACAGAACTGCACACACAAATCTTGTTGATGCTGTTAATATTTTCTTATGAATGAGTTAAATAATCAAATACTGAATAGGGATAAAGCGGAATACAGAAAGAGCAAGTTTCGCAAATGGTGGCAGCAGAGCGGTATTATTACCACCTCCGTGCTGCATCGCTTCGACGCTTCGCCGCCGGTCGGGGCGAGCATCCAGGATCTGCAGAACGAAAGGCCGGCGCACACCGGTTTGAACTCCGAACAGAGCTCAAGGTCCGCATATTTTGCCGCATACCCTGAGGCGGCGTACCAGCATCCCCAGGAGGCCGCAGAGCTGCAGGATCTTCTCATCCGTACTCGCCGCTGGAAGCCCTGCATGCTGCCGCACGCCAACACTTATATAGGACCAGGCAGCCTATGCATTTATGCCGGCAGCAATCCGGAATCCACCAACGGATCGGTCTGGTTTCATCAGCGGCCGGACTGGGACGGCAATCCGGCGGATATCAGCTTCGATGCGGAGAACCTCTGGTGGCGCCGAACTCTCGAGTATATTGACCGGCTGCTCGCGCAGAGCCGCGGTG
>CAZAMY010000366.1:0-3435 GCA_964485995.1 uncultured Sediminispirochaeta sp. | reverse complement strand
TTCAACTTGTAGTTTTCCACCAGTGCGATACCGATATGACCGGAGGCCTTGTGTCGCTCGATTACCGCCATTTTCAGCACATCGAGTTTTTCATGAAATTCGAAGTTACCCTCGCCGTCACGATGAACCTTACGGGTTACCTCTTCGGTAATTAGGCTGTGTGATTGCAGGCGAATGACCCGGGCGATATCGGTTTCGAGCTTCAGCTTGAACTCTTCCTGCTTGAACGCTTTTACATTGACCGTATCACTGACCCGGCTGATGTCCGCATGCGGCACATCGAAACCAGCTCTCAGAGAATCGGCCACCTTTTTACCCTGTACATAGACTTGCTGCACATTGAACTGCTGCAAATCATCCACCATCACAATGTCGGCCCGGTAGCCCGGAGCCAGGGCGCCCCGCTTTTCGAGCCGGTAGGCTTCCGCCGAGTTGATAGTTGCCATCTGTACCGCAGTAACCGGGTCGACTCCCCGCTCTACAGCCAGACGAAGATGATTGTCGATGTGCCCCTCCTCCAGAATATCCTCCGGCTGACGGTCATCGGTACAGAACATGCAGCGCCGCGCATTGTGTGCATTCACACCACTGATAAGATCCGGCAGATTCTGGGCCGCCGAACCCTGACGAATGAGACAGTACATCCCCACTCGCAGCCTCTCCCGCAGCTCGTCTAAAGTCGAGCTCTCATGATCACTACCCACCCCAGCGGCGGCATAGGCGTTCAAGTCTTTCCCCAGGATCATCGGGCCGTGCCCATCGATCACGTGACCATCAGAGAGCGCCAGCATCAGTTTGTCCAGCACCCCGTCCTGCCCAGCCAGCAGCGCCGGATAATCCATCACCTCACCGAGCCCTAATACCCGCTCTTCTCCGAACAGACCGGAGAGCTTGTCGGCATCGAGCACTGCACCGGCGTTTTCGAACTCGGTTGACGGCACACAGCTCGGCAGCATAAAAAAGACATCCAGCGGCACATCGCGGCTGGCTTCCAGCATGTATTTGATTCCGTCGATTCCACACACATTCGCGATCTCGTGCGGATCGGCAATTATCGCGGTAGTACCGCGGGGTACAATCGCTTTTGCGAACTGTCCGGGCGAGGTAAGCGAAGATTCAATGTGAACGTGCGCATCTATCAGACCGGGAATAAGGTAGCGTCCGTGGGCATCCACCTCTTCTACCCCTTCGTATGCTCCCAGACCGATAATAACACCGTTATCCACCGCCAGATTGCCTTCGAGCACCTCATGAGAGAACACGTTTACCACCCGTGCTCCCTTGAACACCAGCTCCGCCCGCTTCCGTCCGACCGCTACATCGATACGACGTTTCAGATCGGCCTTACTCAGTGTACTGTTTTCATTATGTTGCATATCAACTCCCATCATATCCGTTTATTGCTTAGTAGTTGCTATAGTATAATTCATCTAGTAGGATATTTCTACAACAAACTGCAACAAGGTTGAGTGATGCATTACCTCATCGAAAACGGCACTATCATTGACGGAACTGGCAGCCCGGCCTTCAAGGCCGATGTCGAAATATCCGGCGATCAGATCACAGCGGTCCGGCCTTCGGCCCCGGGCGCGCCGGAACGAACGGCCCAGGCCCACCTGCGCCGAATCGATGCCTCCGGCTGCTTTGTGAGTCCCGGTTTCATCGATGCTCACAGCCATGCCGACCTGAGCCCCTTCAGCCCCGAGAAACTGCGGCTGAAACTACTGCAGGGAGTCACCACCGAGGTGGTGGGGCAGTGCGGTTTTTCACCGGCCCCGATGCCTGCTAAACATCAGGCTGATTGGATGAAATACTATGTTCCCGGTTCCCCGATTGACTCTTGGCCCTGGGAGAGTACTGAGGAGTTTTATGCTGCCCTGCGGGAGCAAGGATTGCCGCACAATTTGATGCCCTTTGTAGGGCATGGAACCCTGCGCTTTGCGGTAAAAGCCGACAGTTCGGCGCCCCTGGAACCGGCTGAAATGAAGCAGATGGAAGCCCTGCTGGAGCAGGCCTTTGGGGACGGTGCGGCCGGCCTCTCATTCGGACTGATATACGTTCCGGCCCTTTGCGCCGGCGGAGAAGAGCTTCGCCGGGCTGCCGAAGTCGCCGCCCGCCACCGCAGGATACTGACCGTCCACATGCGCAGCGAGAGCGATGAGCTGATCGAGGCGCTGGAAGAGATGGCGCAGCTGCAAGCCGAAACTGGTGTCCGCCTTCACATTAGCCACCTGAAAGCCATAGGCCGCAGGAACCAACACAAAATTGACCAAGCACTGCGGCTGATCGAAACACACAATCTGAGCTTCGACAGTTACCCTTACACCTACGGCAGCACCTCGCTGCTCTCCATGCTGCCGCCGCAGTTGTTCACCGGAACTTCGGTGCAGGCAGCCCTGTCACAACTTTCAGACCAGCGGATTCGCAAGACCGTGACTGAGCTTCTTAACGCCACAAAACCGGCCCCCGGGGGCTTGCCCTGGGACAATCTGGCCCTTTTAGTCGGCTGGGACCGGATAGAACTTGCGTATATACCGGAAGGCCCCGATTCAGACCTTTCCGGCAGATCCCTGGCCGCGGCTGCCGAGCTGCGCGACACATCACCCGCCGAACTCACTCTGCAGCTGGCCCGCAGCTACGGCGGACAGATCCGGATAATTGATGAGTTCTCGGAGGAGGCCACTCTACAGAAGATCCTCAACCATCCGTTGGGAATCGCTTCTTCCGATACCCTGCTCGGCGGCCAACAGCATCCGCGGGTGGCCGGAAGCTTTGCGCGCCTGCTCTCCAGATATACCCGCGAGCAAGGCTGCGGCCCTCTGAGCCTCGAGAAAGCGGTGCACCGCATGACCGGTCGGAGTGCGCGTGTGCTCGGTCTGAAGAACCGCGGAATAATCCAAAGCGGAATGGTCGCCGACATTGCGGTCTGGCGCCCCGGGTTCTCAGACAGCGCCACCCGAATTGCCCCCGAGCAGCCGGCCCGGGGCCTGCAGTATCTATTCATTAACGGCACACCGGCAGTCCTGCCTGGAGAGGGGCGGGAACCTGACACTTACCGGCACCTGCAGCTGAACACCTACCCCGCCGGCCGCCTGTTGACCGCCCCACAGTACGTTCGACCTCAAACCGCCCCCTCCCCAGAACTTTAGCCCCCGGAAGCACACGCCCCGGCACTTCGCGGAACATTTCACTGAAAAGTCTATCGATAAATTTTTACGCAACATTCCGCAACATCAGGCTTGTAAGATTTGGAATTCAGGGTTACAATCGGGTGAACCAAAAACTCAATAACAGGAGTTCATGTGATGGAAAAACTTTTCAAACTGAAGGAACACAACACTTCAGTCAAAACAGAGGTGGTAGCCGGTGTTACCACATTCCTTACCATGGCCTACATCCTGATAGTGAATCCGCAGATTCTCTCAAACACAGGAA
>CAZAMY010000365.1:0-3436 GCA_964485995.1 uncultured Sediminispirochaeta sp. | reverse complement strand
GACCGAACCGCATAGGTCAGGGAGTGGAGTTCGATACCGGCTGCACCCTGGCCTCGCTGGCCTACCGCAAGCGGGGGATAAAAGCGGTCATGCTCAATTCGAATCCCGAAACAGTTTCAACCGACTTCAATATCTCCGACCGGCTGTACATAGAACCGGTGCACCCCGAGTACGTGCAGGCGGTGCTGCGGAAAGAGGGCATCCGCAAAGTGGTGGTGCAGCTCGGAGGTCAGACTCCGCTGAACATAGCCGAAGAACTGGCCGGCAGTGGTATCGAGGTTGTGGGAACCTCGGTCGAAAGTATCCAGAGCACGGAGGATCGCCAGCAGTTCAGCGAGCTGATGAGCAGACTGGGAATTCGGCAGCCCCGCAATCTAACCGCCTTCTCCCCGAAGGAGGTGCGGGCCCACGCCGGGGAAATCGGGTATCCGGTGCTGCTGCGGCCATCCTTTGTCCTCGGCGGGCAGAGCATGAATGTCGCCTTTACCGAGCAGGAGCTGGAGCTGCTGCTGCACACCCAGCTGGAAGTGGACCCGAAGCACCCGGTGCTGGTTGATCAGTTTTTGGAGGATGCCTTCGAGTACGATCTGGATCTGCTCTCTGACGGCAAAAACGTGTATATCGCCGGCCTGATGCAGCACATCGAGTCGGCCGGGGTACACTCCGGCGACAGCGCCTGTGTGTTTCCGGCCTACAAGACCTCGCCGCAGAAAAACGAGGAGATGCACCGGGTGGCCGCCGATATAGCCCGGGCGCTGGGGGTGAGTGGTTTCCTGAACATACAGTTCGCGGTAAAAGACGACCGGCTGTACGTAATTGAAGTCAATCCGCGGGCCTCCCGGACGATACCCTTTTTGGCCAAGGCCAGTGGGGTGAACCTTGTGGATGCAGCGGTGCACGTGTGGAGCGGCGGAACGCTGGATGAGCTTGGCCTGTGTCAGGACGGCTTCGGCGTCGGTGGGCCTTTGGAAAAATGGGCGGTCAAGGAGGCGGTCTTCTCATTCGAACGCTTCGAGCGGGTGGACCCGCTGCTCTCGCCGGAGATGAAATCGACCGGCGAGGTGATGGGCAGCGGCGACAGCCTGGGCGAGGCCTTCATCAAAGCCCAGGCAGCCGCCGGCAGCCGGCTTCCCCAGGAGGGCAACATCTTTGTATCGGTGCATGACAAGGACAAGGCTACCATTCTGCCGATCGTACAGGAGCTGTCTGAGATGGGCTTTCATATCCTGGCCACCCGCGGCACTGCTGAGTATCTGTTTACACACGGAGTATTCCCGGAGGTAGTCTTGAAAGTACACGAAGGCCGTCCGCACCTGGTCGATTATCTGCGCAACGGAAAGGTTCAGGCCATTATCAATACGCCGATGGGTCAGTTTTCACAGCATGATGATGAGCAGCTGCGGATTGCAGCGGTAAAACTGCGCATTCCTTATACCACCACTACTACCGCCGCTTGGGCTACACTGCAGGGCATTCGCTACGCCCGGGCAGAGGAGCGGATCGTACGGCCGCTGCACTCATCAGCCCAGTTCACGATTGAGCAGTAGCTGGTAAGACTGCAGCAGAGGTTGTACCCGGTCCTGTAACTGGAGATATGCAGTCCGGGCGGCTTCCCACTGCTCAGCCTGAAACAGTTTTTCGAGATTCAGGGCAATTTCTCGCTCGGCCGGGGCGCAGAGCACACCGACCACATTGGCCACCGCATGGGCAGCCTTGCAGCCCTGCTGCCGCTCGCGTTCCCGGAAACAGTAGTCGAGTTCCGACAGTTTCTGCGGGATTTCGTTCAGGGCCATCTGCAGCATTTCCGTGAGCTCTGCCCGGTTGCCGCCAAGCTCATCGAGAAGGGCCTGTATGTACTCCTCGACCCGCTCCTCATCCATGGCTGCGGCCTCATCCGTGCCCTCGGCTGCGGCCCTTTCACCGGAGGCCGGGGACCCGGCCGCTCCGGCTGCTGTGGAGGCTGTGGAGGCTGTGGCCGGATCAGTTGCCAACTGCTCGATAGCTGCTTCTATCTGCTGTCGAGTGACCGGTTTGGTGAGGTAGTGGTTGAAATACTGCAGCTCTTCGCGGTGGGTCTCCTGGCGCAGCGGGTATGCCGAAAGGGCACTAATCGGAATTTTCTTAAGGGCTGGACTGCGGTCAGCCTCTATCTCTCTGATGCGGGCGGTAGCCTGAAAGCCGTCGGTGCCTGGCATCTGCAGATCCATAAAAATGAGGTCGAAACGCCGGTCTTCGCGCTCGAGACTGCGGGCGAACACTTCAACCGCCTCGGCTCCGTCGTTGGCTATCTGCACCGAATGTCCGTTGCGGACGAGCAGGGTTTTGAGATAGAGCTGGTTAACTGGATTGTCTTCTACAACCAAGATCGAAAGCCGGCGTTTTGACATATGCAAATCATTTATAATACAGCAATTGGAATTATTCAAGCGCTCCGCGGTAGGGCTGGGCGCCCATTCGCTCGAGCCGCTGCAGATGCGGCTGCAGGCTCTTGGTAAACCGGCTCCATTTCTTGTGGGCACAGGGCAGCCACAGGTTTTCAGCCAAGGCACTGAGCCGCGGAAAGCTCATATACTCAGCCTGCCGGCCGTATTTTACCTCTTCGGTCCACAGGTTCCCCTGTCCGCCGAGAACGTAGCTGCGCTCATCCACCGTCAGGTCGTGATAGATGTTCAGCGAATAGACATCCTTCACCGTAGATACTCCCAGGCGTCCCGGTTCGCTCGGCTCATCAAGGTGTTTGTGATCGAGGTAGGTGCCCCGCTGGGTGGGACAGAGGATCACCTTGCTGTTGCGGGCAACTGCGTCTTTTACATAGGCAGCATCCCGCCAGACAGCTGTAATCGGGGTAAAGTTGGGATGCACCGTCAGCACCTCGTCCCAGCCGATTATCCGCTTATCATACTCCTCGGCAATACGGGCGGCGTGGTTCATCAGGTACCCCTGCAGGGCCAGGGGTGTCTCCATCTCGTTCTGCCGCATAACTGCTCGGCAGGAGGGGCACTCCTCCCAACGGTCGGTGGGACACTCATCTCCGCCAAGATGCAGATAATCGGAGGGAAACAGGCGGCAGACATGCCGCACCACCGCTTCGATAAAGGGAAAAACCTCCGGAGTCCCGGCGCAGAGAACCTCCTTGAAAATGCCGTGCCGCACCGGCACTTCGATCTGCTCTTTGCGGCAGGAGAGGTGCGGGTAGGCGGCGATGGCCGCTGAGACGTGCCCGGGCAGATCGATTTCCGGCACCACGCTGATACCGCGGCGGTAGGCGTGTTCGATAACCCGGCCAATGTCCTGCCGGGAATAAAAGCCGCCGTAGCGGCCGTGTTCGGTGGTCATGTCGTCGCGCCAGGCACCGATTTCCGTCAGTTTCGGGTATCCGGGAATAGCAATCCGCCATCCCTGATCGTCGGTTAAATGCCAGTGAAACACATTGTAG
>CAZAMY010000364.1:0-3457 GCA_964485995.1 uncultured Sediminispirochaeta sp. | reverse complement strand
TTTTCATTGGCCTGAAGGGTAAGCATCGGGCCGAACTTCCGCTCCTGCAGCAACTGCTTCACACTGCGATACAGGGGGCTGTAGCGCAGCACAAACCCGGTGACTATCCTGCGATCATGCTCCTGACGGAGACGCAGGAGGTCAATGCAGTCATCTGCCGTGGTAGCTAACGGCTTTTCCAGAAACACATGTTTTCCGGCGTACAGGGCAGCCCGGGTCTGGCTGTAGTGAAAACTATTGGGCGACCCGATACACACCCATGTGACTGCCGGATTTGCCAGTACCGCCTCCCAGCTCTCGCACCTCTCCACAGAGCGGCTTATTCCGCACTCGTCGACGAAGCGCTGCATTTGAGCAGGATTCGGATCGTACAGCGACACTATCTGCAGGGAGTGGTAGCGCATAAGATGGCTGCAGATGGTTCTCAGCCGCTGGCCGCAGCCGACTACTCCTATTCGCGTTGGTGACGCATTACTCACTAACCGGCTCCTTGTAGCGCAACATTAGTATGAATCCTATCAATGCTACCCCAGCTCCCACAAGCGGGGTAAGCCGCACTCCCAGTGGATTGGCAATATCTTTTCCGAACACACTGTACAGGCCGGCGATAACCGCGCCCGAAACCCCCAGATTCAGCTTCATAAAAAAGCCCTGGGTACCGAAGAACATCGCCTCTCTCCGCTGCCCGGTTCTGCGGGTATCCTCTTCACTGATCTCCGACAGCATTACATTCGGTATAATTATCAGCACGGCCGAGGGAAACGCCGCTACTACCGCCGTAGCGAGCATCCAGGCCTTAGCCGGTACGGGAAGCAGGCCGGTCACCGAAAAACCAAGCCCCGCCACAAAGAATGCAATCAGTGCGATGCACATCAGCGCCTTCTTCCCTATCTTCCGGGCCAAGACTGCAATCAGTGGAAAGCAAAGGGCCGCCGCAGCGATCAATACGGTAAAGACCATCGATGCAAAGGCCTCATCACCTTCGGTCAGTACAATCGCCATAGAGACACTCGAAGAACGAACAATATTAAAGAAAAACCACAGAGACATGTTGCCGATCAGGTACAGAATAAACCGCCGGTTCTTTACAGTGAGCAGAAAGGATTCCTTGAAGGGGATGGTAGCGGGTTCGGCATCACTAAAGCGCTTCTCATCCACTGCCCATACAGCTGCATAACAGAGCAGCAGCCCCGGTATCGCCATCAGCAGAATACCGAGCCGGTAGGCGCCCACCATGGATCTCTGCTGCATCAGTGCGGCAATCAGCAGCGGTCCGCCGATCATCACGACCGCACTGCCAATCAGCGACCAATAGCCCTGTGCGGTAGTCAATACCAGTCGTTCCTTTTCGTTGTGACCGAGTTCCGGAATCAACGCCATATACGGGCCTACATACAGGGTAAAACTGAAAAAGTAACAGCCGAAAATCAGGGCAAGATACACCGTATTGATCCAGGATTCAGCCTGAATAGGCGGAAAGAAAACAGCTGCCACCGACAATGCCAGCGGGATACCGCCGAGCGCTAAAAACAGCCGCCTTCTGCCGAAACGCGAGCTGCTGCGGTCCGACCATGAGGCTACCAGGGGGTCGGCAACCGCATCCACCAGGCGTCCGAACAGCATAATTGCCCCCAGGGCAGTTAACCCGCCCAATACATAGCGGTCCGAAACGAACTGTACCATCCCCTGATCGATCCGCTCCTGCGGCGGTAGTAAAAAAACTACATAATAGGTGAGCAGCAGCGAATCCAACAGCGTCCACCCGGCGGCCGACAGGTTATATGCAAAGCGCCGGATGCCTGTAAACGCCTCAGGTCTCTGGTAATTCGGCATAGAGAATCTCCTCCCGATATTCATTTTCAGCTTGCTTGACAAGTCCCGGATATCTTGCCGCCTCGTCGGCTGAAGCCCCTGTAGCTCCTGAAGCGTCTGAGGCGTCTGAGGCCGCTGCCCTCCGGCAATTGATCCATGCGCTTGACTTCCCACTGTTCGCAAACAGCAATCCGCGGGTCACACACATCGGATTATAGGCGGCAATAATCCGTTCTCGGCCTTGTATAAGTGCCCCGCTGCCGCAGGTCATCCACTCCGCACTCTGCCGCACCGGCCGCTTGGTCTCCCGCTGCAACAGCGAGTTCCAGTCGATACTGTTGGCCGACGGCTGCAGTAGATATTCTGTCCCCTGCATATCCAGCCGGGCAATAATGTCCTCGTAAAACCCGTCCAGACAGACGGCAAGACCTACCCTTCCGAGCCCGGTTCGATACGGCAGCAGATCCTCCGCTACATCTCCGGCAATTAGCCCGAGGCGCTTTTCCAGAGCAGTGAGCCGCACTTTTCTCCTGAACCCGAGCGGCTTACCGTTCGGGGCGATCAGGCAGCTCGTGTTGGCGGGACCGGGCTTGTCCATAACCGGATTCCCGCGAGGCGAATAATGAAACCGAGGCAAAAAAATACTGCCCGGACACACGTATACATTATGCTCTTCAGCACCCCTACAGAAAGGTTCGAGCCACTCCTGCAAGTGTTGCTTCCACCTGTTGGCGGTAAGCGCCCGGCCGCCGGCACCGAAGAGCCCCCGCAGCAGAGCGCCGGGCTCTCTGACCACCAGTTTAGTCGCCAACCCGGCCAGTTCTGCAAACCCGGCGGGGTTAGAATCGACTACGGAAGACCGGCCTAAAACAGCGCTCAGCTGCAGCCACAGCCCGCTCAATTCGGGGAACACCAGCAGCCTGACCGACCGCTGCGAGCAGGCCTTGGCAATCCTCCGGTGTACCGCCTGCGCGAAGGCTTCGGCACTTTCCACTTCGTGGGGTAGAAGCCTCCATTGAATGAGCGCGACCTGTTCAGATGGGTTGAAATCTGGGTATTTCAGTTGCTCGACCGACTGCATGCAGAGAGTATATCACGCTTCGCTGGCTTCGCGAATCTCATTTTGCAGCTTGGTATAACTGTCAACATTCTCCTGACCGATCTCTGTGAGTTTGGAAGATTCATCTAAGATAGAGTCGGTATGACTGGAGAGCTCATCCAACTGCTGCCGCAGATCGCCAATAGTTGCGGCGATGTGCTCGACAGAACGTGCTCCGGCCTGCAGATTCTCATCCATTACCTGAAGAGATTCATTGACTGTTTCGTTTACCTGGTTCAGATTATCAATTGCCTGCTGCATGTCGGAATGGCCGGCCCGGAACTCATCCATCCCGGCTATCACCTCCATGAGTCCTGCATGTACTTCGGAAATCTTCGAACGGATTTCATTAAACACCCCGTGCAGAGCGTCGCCCGCTTCCACCGCATTGCTGATCAGGGAGCGGTTTTCCTCCAGAGTTGCCCGGATTGTACGGGAGTTTTCGTTGGTCTCCTCCGCCAGGCTGCGGATCTCACAGGCGACAACCGCAAACCCGCGGCCCGAATGGCCAGCATGCGCCGCCTCTATAGCTGCGTTCATATCCAG
>CAZAMY010000363.1:0-3466 GCA_964485995.1 uncultured Sediminispirochaeta sp. | reverse complement strand
AGAAGCAGAACAGTGAAGAACAGACAGCCAAAAGCCGGGAGGAGCAGTTTACTGCAGCGGTGGATCTGCGGATTTCGAAGATTACCGCCATTGAACGCCACCCTGAAGCGGATAAACTTTATATAGAGACGATTGATACCGGTGAAGAGGAAGAGCGGCAGATTGTCAGCGGACTGGTGCCTTTCTACGAGGAAGACGATCTGCTGAATAAGAATATCATTCTGGTTTATAACCTCAAGCCGGCCAAGCTGCGGGGCGTGAAAAGTCAGGGAATGCTGTTGGCAGCTGAAAAGGCGGGCGATGAGGAGCACAGCTCGGTTGAAGTACTGTTTGTTGACGGTGTAGAACCCGGCGCCCGGCTTGTACTGGAAGGGCACGCCCAGCCCGAGACTCCCCCTAAGAAGCTAAAAATAGACGACTTCTTCAAGATTCCGATTATAGTAAAAGATCATACCGTAATGGTGGGAGACACGCCGCTGACGATTAACGGAAAGAAAGTGACTACTGTCAGTGTGGCAGAAGGGAAAGTCGGTTAATTCGAATCGATGGGAGACTTTCATAAAGTTGAATTAGACGAACTGCCTGCAAGTTCCAACTTTCTCCAGTCGACATTCTGGGCCGCCTTCAAATCTTCATTTGGATGGCGGCCGTATACTTTCTCAGTAGAAGGGTATCCGCTGCTAGTGTTGGTGCGGGCTCTTCCCGGCGGGGTACACCTGGCCTATGTGCCGCATCCTCTGCAGGACATAGAAACTGAACAGCGCAGTCTGCTGGGGAAAGCTGCCGAGGGCCTCCCGGATTACCTGCCGCCGCGCACATTATGTGTGCGCTTCGATCTAGCCTGGGAGCTGCCGGTACAGTTGGAGGAATGGGGAATTCCATCGGCCCGCAAGGCGCCAATGGATATTCAGCCGCCGAGTACCGTGATTCTTCCTCTTGAGCGGGAAGAAGAGGCTCTTCTGCAGGCAATGAAACGGAAAACCCGCTATAATATTCGACTGGCCGGGCGTAAAGGCGTCATTACCGCTGTAGAGCCGGATTCATTTCTAAATGAGTGGTACGAACTGTACCGTGAGACTGCTGAAAGGGACCAAATCGCGATTCACAGTTACGAGTATTATCGTAAACTAATAGAGATGGCCAATTCGAGTACAGAGGCCGGGATTCGACCAAAAATTTATCTAATCAGTGCACGGCATGCGGGTGATCTTTTAGCCGGGATAATTGTGGGCATTTACGGCCGGAAAGCAACCTATATGTATGGCGCCTCTTCTAATTACAAGCGCAACCTGATGGCCTCCTATGCGGTACAGTGGGAAGCGATCAAACTGGCCAAGCAGGCCGGCTGCAGCGAGTACGATCTGTTCGGTATTCCTCCGGCGGATAATCCGGAGCATCCGATGCACGGGCTGTACCGGTTCAAAACCGGTTTCGGCGGGCATATACTCCATCGCCCCGGCACCTACGACCTACCGGTCTCCACACCGGGATATCAGGTGTTTCGCAGCGCCGAGAGGCTGCGCAATTACTATTATAAAAAATTTAAAAAACGGTGAGCTTTTACGACAGCTGCGCTACCATTGATTTGAAGCTGCGGCCGCGATCGAACTCGTTGAGAAACATACCGAATGAGGTCGCTCCGGGGGAGAAGAGCACCGTGTCGCCCGGAGTCGCCTGCTCAAAGGCCGAAAAGACTGCCGCCTGCAGATTCCCGAACGGGCCGTAATAGGGTATCTGCCGATCCTGCATTTTTTTCTGCATGTGTATGCTGGCACTGCCTTCCAGCAGATGTATAGAAGCCGGCAGATCGAGCACCTCATCGAGGGGCGCAAAATCCAGTTTTTTATCGGTTCCCCCGGTAATTAGATGTACACGCCCCGCGAGACTCTTGATGGCCGCGGCGGTAGCGTCGGGAATGGTGGCGGCGCTGTCGTTGTACCAGCGCACTCCATCCAGCTCACGAACCAGCTCCATCCGGTGTTCAATACCGGAGAAACCGGCCGCTTCTGTTCTGATTGTATCGGGGGGCACACCCCACAAAGCTGCTGTTGTAGCGGCTACTAAAAGGTTGAGTTTGTTATGCGTGCCGGCAATGTGTACGCGCTGGGGTACGAGCTCCTGCAGCTGACCTTCTCTGCGCAGGTACCCGCAACCATCGCGCAGAAAGGCGGCGTCACCGAGCTCTTCAGGCAAAGGGGCCGCAGAGTAATAAAGCGGACGCCCGGGGGTAGATTCTGCAAAAAACCGGCCGTACTCATCGTCGTAAAAACAGATGCTGTATTCTTCTGCAGTCTGCCCGGTAAAAATCCGGGCTTTGTCGTCCACATACTCCTGCATGCTGGAGTAACTGTTTTGATGATCGGTCATAATATTGGTTACCGCAGCAATGCGGGCTTTGAGCAGTTCCGCAGGTTTTATATCGGCTAACTGCCACGAAGAGAGCTCAAGGATAACCGGACTATCGGATGACCAGCGGCATTTTTCTACGAAAGTGAGCGGAGAAACGGTTATATTGCCCCCCAGCAGAGCCTCCGGGTCAGCTGCTCTCAGAATTCGATGCAGCGCTGACACGGTGGTAGACTTACCCTTGCTGCCGGTAATTGCGAGAACCGGGCGCCGGTTGAGCCGCAGAAACACCGAGATGTCGGTTTCTATCTGGCCGGCGAGCTGCAGATACTTCGAACTGCGCGGCACAGCCGGATTTTTTATCACCAGATCGGCTTTAGAGAAATCATCTTCCTCATGTCTGCCCAGGACAAAACGAATCGGCAGATCGGACAATTTCTCTACCGTCGGAGCAAGTGTGGATTTATCGCGTAAATCGGTTACCGTCACCGTGGCACCGTGTTCTGCAAAGAAGCGGGCCGAGGCGAGGCCGCCGCCGTGGAGACCAAGACCCATTACGGTTACACGTAGTCCATCAATATCATTGAGTGTGGAAATCAACCTGAAACTCCTTCATGTCGTTGTCATTCAAATAGGTGCTCACCTTCAAGGGGCTCCAGACGTCCTGCCAGCGAGCCGAGATTTTTTGCTTCAGTTCGCGGAATAAAGGCATATCTTCAGAAAAATCATCGTTCTTCAGGGTATGTTCGATAGTATCGAAGTGAGGCTGCAAAAAATTGCGGGCTTGGAACAGGAGTTTTAGATGCTTTTTTCTCCCTTCGGGGGAGAAGTCCAGGACAGAGTGACAGATAGTCTGGTATTTGCAGGGGAAGGGGTAATAAGGATAAGTTCGTTTCCGTTCGGGAAGAAACAACTTGGAGAAGAACTTGGTAAGATCTCTGTCGATCCAGATTCCCTGCACAAAGTATCCCTTTCCGTGCTCGCCTATCCAGGTATCGGAAAGGTTCTGCTCTATAAAGAATGAGTGTACCCGGTGGTTCTCTTCGCCGAGGGCCGATAGGGGTATGATGTCATTCTCCATAAAAAGAGCGTTGGTAGTGAACCTGTGGGTAGAATCATT
>CAZAMY010000362.1:0-3468 GCA_964485995.1 uncultured Sediminispirochaeta sp. | reverse complement strand
AACACAAGAAGTACCTGCTGATGGCGATTATTATCTTTTTCTTTATGTTTTCCGTGGCGGTACTGGGAATATACGAGGGAATGGTGCCGATGGTGGTCATTGTGGTGCCGTTGGCCTATGCGCTGGGTTGGGATTCTTTAACCGGTCTTGGCATGAGCCTGCTGGCTATGGCGTTCGGATTCTCGGCTGCCGTGACCAATCCCTTCACGATAGGGGTGGCGCAGGGAATAGCCGGTCTGCCGCTTTTCTCCGGAGCCTGGCTGCGGATTCTCTTTTTCATCATTGTATACATCATTGTCTTCCTGTTCGTCCGCCGCCATGCAATGAAAGTAGAACAGCGCCCCCAGGCCTCGCTGGTGTACGAGGATGATCTGGAGGTGCGGGAGAACTATGCAATCGCCGCCAATGTAGGCGACAGCTCACTGGAAGGCGAGCAGCTGCAGAAATCACTGTGGTGGGTAATGAGCTGGATCGGTTTAGCAATCGGGTTTGTATTGATCTCGTCGCAGATAGGATCTATATCTTTTCTTGCCTTCCCCGTGATGGGGCTGCTGTTTTTTATAGCCGGAGTCGGGGGAGGATTTTTTGCCGGTCTTTCAGGTCGTGAAATCGTAACTGTATTCTTCAAGGGTACTCTTTCTATTCTGCCGGCTGTACTCCTAATTATGATGGCTATGAGCGTGAAACACATAATTTCACTGGGCGGGATTATGGACACTATTTTGTACCACGCCTCCGAGCAGATCCGGGGAACCGGACCGTATGTAGCCGCTTTGTTGATTTATATGCTGACCATGATTCTGAATTTTTTTGTAGCCTCCGCGTCTGCAAAGGCCTTTCTGATGATGCCGATTTTAGCTCCCCTGGCGGATCTGGTCGGGCTTACCCGCCAAACGGTGGTGTTGGCCTTCGATTTCGGCGACGGATTCAGCAATATGATCTATCCTTCGAATGCACTGCTGTTGATTGCCCTTGGCTTTACGGTTGTCAGTTACCCGAAATGGCTCAGATGGACGCTGCCTATTCAGGGCATGGTTTTGGCGGTGACAGTGTTGTTTTTAATGATTGCAGTGAGTATCGGCTTCGGCCCGTTCTAATCGCCGTAAAAATCCTCGACAATGCGGCGGTGTTCAAAGGCGAAGGGGAGCGAGTGCATCTCTTCGCGGGAGAACCACCGCAGCTCTTTCACTTCGGTTTCCTGCCGTTTCAACGTACCGGTAGTGTAGGCTACGAATATCAGGGCTACCGCATGCCAGTCGAGCTGGTCATAATACTCTGTATAGTAGTTAAAAAAGCTGTAGTTGATTACCTGTAAGCCGGTTTCTTCGTGTACCTCGCGTATCAGCGCCTTTTCTACCGGTTCTCCGTAATCGATGTGCCCTCCGGGTATGCACCAATGTCCCTCGAAGGGATCATGATTTCTCTGCTCCAGCAGAATTCTTCCATCGCTTTCAATCAAAGCGCCTACTGTGGCTTTTACACAATAGTGCCGGCTTTCGCTCATGCAACCGCACCTCTCTTTTTTGAAAAATTAAGATATTCTTTTTTATCAACGATTTCTTTCAAATGTTGTACCGTCTGCCACACTTCGAGATAGCCCGTGTACAAGGGCACCGGAGCCAGCCTGATTACATTGGGAAATCTGAAGTCAGGCACGACACCCCGCTTTTTCAAGGCTTCATTGATTCGCAGCGCCTCAGGGTGCTCTACCGCAACATGCCCGCCCCGACGGTCGGGATCGCGGGGGGTACCGACAGAATAGCCGCTTTTCTCCTGCGGCACAAGTGTATCCATGAGATAGATCATATATTCGGTGAGGTGCAGAGATTTGTGCCGTAAGGCATCAATACCCGCCGCATGATACAGCTGTAAAGACCCCTCCAGAGGGGCAGTACTCAACAGATGCGGTGTACCGATGTGAAATGCCCCTGCATCCGGAGCCGGTTCGAACTCGAGTTTCATATCGAATTGCCGCGCTTTGTTGTATCCCCACCAGCCGGCCATGGCCGGGCGAGCCGGCAGGTGCTGGCGGTTTACATATAAACCCGCGGTGCCGCCGGGACCATTGTTCATGTACTTGTAGTTGCACCAGAAGGCAAAATCAACTGCATCTCTGTCGAATGTATGCGGAACCGCTCCGATGGAGTGACTGCAGTCGAAACCGATACGAATTCCGCGCTCATGGGCTTCGTGTGTAAGCAGATTCAGATTCAGCAGCTGGCCGCTGCGGTAGAGTACCGCCGGGAACAGAGCCAAAGCCACTCCACTGTCCATCTCCGCAATAATGTCCTGCTCATCCAGGAATCGACCGTCTCGGCTTTTCACCAGTCTGAGGTCGGACTCCGGGTTTCGCCCGAGCGAAGTGAGAATAGATTTGACTGCATAGATGTCAGATGGAAAGTTCAGTTCATCCATCAAAATTACACTTCGCTGCGCAGTCGGCCGGTAAAATGTTCGCACCAGGGCGTGTAGGTTTACGGTAGTAGAGGCGGTAATGGCCATTTCATCGGCCTGAGCCCCTGCCAGCGGAGCCTCCATCGCAGCGATTCTCTCACAGTAGGAGTACCAGGGTATTTCCGGCTGCAGCCAGCCGTTGATGCCGAGCTGCTTCCACTCTTCTATAATGCGGTTCACACTCTCCTCTGCTTCGCGGGAGAGAAGCCCCAAGGAGTTACCGTCCATATAGATAGTGTCCTTCAACTTGTAAAAATGGTCGCTGTATTCGCTCAGCTCATCCTGAGCATCGAGCTTCTCCGCATATTCACGGCTCGCTTCGAAGGCTGTCTGCATATACATATCCCCCTAAGATACTAAATGTGAGTATAGCATTATAGAAGAGGTCGTCAAGCAAAAACAGAATTTGTACTACTCCAGCCCTTTGGGCGGTCCGAGTATTTCAGACAGCAGAATAGCCCTCTGCATCTCATTCAATTCCCGCAGCCGGGATACAGCCGTTGACTTGGGCAAAGCCGCCCGAGCAGTCCTACTGGATGTAACACCGGTTGTATCGGTTCTGCTCGAGAGCGGTTTCCCGTACTCATTCGACATGGCTTCGATGGGAGTGAACTTCTCTCCGAGCTGCTGTGAAGTACGCGGTTGAGAAGGCCTGGGGCCGTCGGGCTGCTGCTTTACTCCCTCGCTGAAAGAGACCTTCGGTTCACTCTCTCTATCCTGTCGCCGCAAGAGGTCGATGGATGAGAACAGACCTCCGGTTTTTTTCTCCGATGGCTCCTGATGTATGTAACCGGCTTTGCGGTCTTTTCTGGCTTGCAGAAAGGCCATGGCCATCGGCAGTATTATAATCAGCACGAAAGTGAGGAAGGTAAACAGTGTTCCAATCAGATCACCTGTGGAGTCCATCACGACACCCCTTACTCTTCCTGGTTGCTTCCGGTGCTGCCTTCACCGCTAATACTCTGGCGCATATTGGTGTCGGCTTGAACATTCTTCATCCGGTAGTAATCCATG
>CAZAMY010000361.1:0-3470 GCA_964485995.1 uncultured Sediminispirochaeta sp. | reverse complement strand
GTGCCGGAGTTGTGCAGGATCAATCCTCCCAGTGAGAAATTGACATTCGCATTCTCATTGACCCTCCAGTCCGACTGTGAGAGGTACCCGTCCATAGTGGTATTGATGTCGAGCATCAGCTTGCGGGTGTCGCGGATCGATTCGCGGCGGGCCCGGTAGAGGATATACGCCTTGGCTACCGCGACCTCCCGCGATTCGATCAGTACGGTTTCCACCAGATCCTGGATCTCTTCGATGGCCGGCACAGAGTTGGGGTGGCGCTGCTGCATGAACTCCTGCAGCTTCTCCTCGACCTTATCGGTGAGCGTCGCCACCAGCTGTGGATCTTCGGCCTGTTTGACAGCGGTAACCGCTTTGGCGATAGCCCCGGCAATGCGGCTGCGGCGGTAGGGTTCTACTGATCCGTCGCGCTTGATAATGCGCCGCACTACCGGTTCGGCCTTCCGGAGCCCATCGGCAGCGCCGGCAGCATAATCTTGTGCCTCGTCGCCGACGAGGACCTCCCAGCTTCCGTTCTTCAGTTCGACTTTCATTGTTCCCCTCCGTTTTGTGCAAACATAGCATCTAACTCACGCTTAAAGGCCTCGACATCTTCGAACATCTTGTAGACCGATGCAAAGCGGATATACCCCACCTTATCCACTTGAGCCAGCTGTTCGAGTACCATTTCTCCGAGTTGGGCCGAATCAATTTCATGGGTGCCGGCCTGGCGGATGGCTGCCTCGTCCTCGATATAATGTACAATTTCTTCTATCAACAGCTGCGAAACCGGTCGCTTCTCGAGCGAGGTCTGGAGCCCGCGCTCCAGTTTTTGGCGGTCGAAGGGCTCGCGCCGGCCGTCCCGCTTGACTACCATCAGCTGCTTCTCTTCTACATGCTCATACGAGGTAAAGCGGTACCCGCACTCCAGACAGACCCGCCGACGTCGAATCGATGTGCCGGCCGATGTGCTGCGTGTATCGACAACCTTGTCATTATTTGCGTTGCAGTGCGGACATTGCATGTATGAGTTCCTTACATATACACTACATGTAGTGTTTTTTTATCCAAAAAAGAGGTTAACACACTATATGTAGTATTTCAAGCTGACAGACTGATTTCAGGCATTTTTACCAATTTTTTTACAAGGTGGAAGAGGTCCGGCAGCAGGCAGCCGGTGTTAAGAGACGTGTTCGAAAAGGATCCCCATCAAAAGGGCCCCGGCAAGAATACACAGGGTAAACAGAATAGTAAAGGGGAGGCCGAAATAAAACACCATCGCCGCCAGCAGCGGAATCTTCACTGCCCGGGCAAACAGGAATACGGCTATTTTTCCGTTGGTCACGCCCTTCTGCTGCAGCTCCGCAAGAAAGGGGTACCATGCGTAGACCGGTCCGTGACTCAGGGTGCCGGCTGCCAGGGCAAACAGGTAGGCCTTGAAGCCGGATTCGGCACCGAGGTGCCGTTTGACGAAGGAGTGTGGGACCAGGTTGGCGCCGGTCATGAACAGTACTACCACCGCCAGAACCGGCAGAATCTGCAGCACAAGACGCCAGGCCAAGCTCCAGGCCGCGGCGATATCGGGAAGCCCGACCAAAGTCAGTATCAGGTAGATCAGCAGGGTAAGGGCGAAAAGGGTTATTGAAGCGCGTGAGAACAGGGGCTTCATTGCAGGCTGCCTCCCAACAGAATTGTGACGGCTAATGCAACTACAATCGAAAATAGAAAACCCGCAACAGCACGGATGAATGCGAAGCGCCCTCCGAGTTCAGCCGCCTCGGCGGGGATCTGCACCACTCCTACAATTACCCAGGCTGCCAGAAATGCGGTTACGGCAGTAAGGGGAACGCCATCTATCAACAGCTGCTCACCGATGAGGTAACTATTGATAGAATTTCCGGCCAGAATTGACCCAAACGCCGCTCCAATGGCGGTATCGCCGATATTCGAGCTGCCGAAGAACCGCAGCACTGTTTTTGCCGGCAGGTAGGTTTTAAGTAGTGAGATCAGCAGGATAACTGTGCCGATGATAGGCAGGCTGCGGATCAGGCCCCGCAGTGCTTTCTGAGATGCCGTCGCAGCTGTGTGGAACGCTTCCTGTTTGGCCATATCTCTATTCTATTCCCCAGTCCACCGGATAGGCAAGGCATCCGGGCTTTTTCAGTGTAAAAATAGAATTTGCATATACTCCTCAAAAAAATTACCATTTTAGTAGAGAACATTAGTTAAAATTGTTATAGGGGGAAAAAATGAAACAGATGACCGAACAACACATGGTGAATGCGTTCGGAGGCGAGAGCATGGCCAACATGCGCTATCGCTATTTTGCGGTGCAAGCCGAAAAAGAGGGCTTCACTAATGTCGCCCGCTTGTTCACTGCAATTTCATATGCCGAGTATATCCACGCCGGCGATCACTATCGGGTGCTCAAACACCTTGAAACCGGGTACCTGGCCACCAGTATGGGTGCCTTCGGACCAGGTGATACTGCCAAGAACCTGCAGCTGGGCATCGACGGAGAGACCTTTGAGGTCGAGGAGATGTATCCGGCTTACATGGAAGTGGCTGAGATGCAGGGCGAGAAGGACGCCTACCGCAGCTTCAACTGGTCTTACCAGACCGAGAAAGAGCATTTGGCACTCTACAAAAAAGCCAAAGCGGCAGTCGACAGCGGCAAGGATGTCGATCTGGATGCGGTACAGGTATGTGATGTGTGCGGATACACAGTAGAAGGTACTGCTCCGGAGAAATGCCCGGTGTGCGGGGCTAAACAGGAAAAGTTTCGGGAGTTTTCATAAGTTATTTTTCAACCACATAATTTTGTACTCAACGTCACACAAACCAAATCGATAGAGAGGGATAAATATGAGTATGTTTTGTTATCAATGCCAGGAGACGGCCAAGAATATCGGCTGTACTGTACGCGGTGTCTGCGGTAAAGACGACATTACCGCCAACCACATGGATGTTCTGGTGTACGCGGTAAAAGGAATCGCCTATATGGCGCAGCAAAAGGCCGCGGCCGGTAAGTCGATTAGTGAAGAGGGAAATTTTATTCTGCGGGCTCTGTTTTCAACCATCACAAATGCCAATTTCGATGTAGAGCGGATCAAGGCGCTGACGTATGAGGCGATTGATCGTAAGCAGAAGTTGATCGACCAGTATGCCGGGGGTGACCAGCTGCCCGAATATGTGAAGTTCACCGCTAAAAACGATCAGGAGCTCGAGGCCGCATTCGACCGGGCCGGCGTACAGGCTACCAAGGATGAGGATATCCGCTCGCTGCGCGAGTTTATCGTGTACGGGGTAAAGGGAATCGCCGCCTACGGTGACCATGCGGCGGTTCTTGGCTATGAGGATGAAGAGATTTACACCGAGGTAGTGGATGAGCTCGTAGCCACGATGCAGAATTTATCGATTGAGGACCTGGCCGGAGTACTGGTGAAAACCGGACACACGGCGGTCAAAACTATGGCCCTGCTGGACCAGGC
>CAZAMY010000360.1:0-3477 GCA_964485995.1 uncultured Sediminispirochaeta sp. | reverse complement strand
GGAGCCGCCCCAGACCGGTACCCCCCGTCCGTATAAGAAATGGGCATGCGGTCGATACGGGTACGTTAGGCCCCTTTTCCTCGCCTGAGCCGGCACAATATTGTTGAAAAGATAGAACATCACCTGCGCATCGTGTACATGCACATGCCGGAATACGAGGATGAGTTTGCTCTCATTCTGAAAAAAGCGTCGGTATTCCTGCAGAATCGCATCGATGTTGCCGGGAGTCTGCACCCTCAAATGGAGCGCCGACCTTAGATAGCCCGGCACCAGAGCTCTGGCAAAGCCTAATACCAGAGGATTCAGCCGCGGAGGGACAAAGCGCAGTACCTCGCGGGTTCCTTTGACCTTAAGCTTCATAAAAACTACTCCGGAGTCTCTGTATCTGCAGGCTGTCCGCCCTGCTCTCGCTCCCAGATCATACGCTGCAGTTTTTCATAGTAGTCCCGGTTAATCGGATAGTGCGCCAGCACCAGAATACCGGCTAGAAAAAAAACACTCGGTATAGGCCCGCACAGCAGCCTGATTCCCAGCAGGGCTTTATCGGTCTGCTCTACGTGCGGGATATACCCGAAGAGGCTCAGAACCCAGCCGCTGAGGCCGATGGCCAGCGCCTGGCCTACTTTGGAACTGAAGGTCCATAAGCTGTAGAACACCCCCTCCCGGCGGATACCGTGATGTGCATAATCGTATTCGACCACATCCGGAAGAATGGAATGCGGCATTACGTAATGGGTAGAGAAACCGATACCGGCGATACCCAGCAGAACAAAACTGTACCAGACCGGGTTCAGATGTCCTGTAAAGAAAAAGATTATTACAATAGTAATCAGCAGCCCCATCCCGCTGTTGTAAGCGTATTTCTTACCGATGCGCTTCGCTACGAACACCCACACCGGAATAAACAGAATGCTGGTTGTCAGAAGAAACATAAGCGCAATCTGAAACATCGATTTGGCTTGGTAAATATATGTGAAATAGTAAAGCAGGGCTCCCTGAATGATGGTTACGCCGGTCATATGAAATATATAGGGAAACAGGGCGAGTCCGAAAACCTTGGTGGTCAGAGCCTTTCCGTAGCTCCTAAAAAACCCCGCACTCTCGCCGGAGGGGCGCCCGTAGGGCTCGCGAATAACTGCAAAGGTAATCAGCGCAGTAAGCGCCATCACCGCCCCCATCACAAAGCCCATCAGAGGCCAACCAAACCGCTCTTCCCCCAGAATTCCCACTATAGGCAATACTCCGGCAGCCCCCACAAAGGTTCCGACTACCGCAAAGCTCATCCTGAAACCGGCCAGCACCGTTCGCTGGTGATAGTCGCTGGTCAGCTCAGGCAGCAGCGCCGCATACGGAATGTTGACCACCGTAAAGGCGGTGTTCAGCAGACAGTACACCAGTACCGCCCAGATAAACAGCAACACCTGATTCTCGAGCTGAGGGTAGAAGAACATCACTACCATCGCCGCCCAAAGCGCAAAGGCACCGTAAAAAATATATGGACGCCTGCGGCCCCAGCGGCTGGTGGTACGGTCGGACAGATAACCGACAACAGGATCGGTAATCGCGTCCCAAATCTTGCCGACCATCATGGCCGTACCGGCCAGGGCAGGAGCCAGAACCGCTACATCGGTGAGGAAGTAGAGCAGATAAAAGCCAATTATTGTAAAGAAGAGATTTCCACCCAGATCGCCGATACCGAACCCGAGTTTCGTCTTCAACGGCAGATGCTGTGCATTACGTGCAACTTCTGTATTCATAATGCTACACTATACACGATTATGAACCGCTTGTGAAATCGAATTGTAGGCAAAGCCGGATCTATAGTACAATATACGTATGTATGATGAATATCAGCGGACTGAGGCACTAAATGCATTTGCGAGGGCCCGCTCCCGGGGAAGACGCCAGTTATTTTCGTTGAACCCGTTTCACCGCCGCAACCGGCGGGTTCTCACCCTTAAGACTGTTCTGGCTCATGCGGCCTACGGCAGCGAATCGTACATCGGGTTACGTGAGGTTGAAGTCCGTAAAATAATCGGCACCGAAAACCGCAGCCACGACTATTCAAGGAATTTCTATCCTCTGCACAAATGGATGAGCGCCAATTGGAGCAAGATATACAGCCTGATGGACTCCGGTAAAATCTTCGACCCGGTCAAACTGATTGAGTACGGCGGCTATTACTTTGTAAGAGACGGAAACCATCGAATTTCCGTGGCTAAATACCAAAACAGAGAGTATATATCAGCCGAAGTGGTTCGTTATAACCTGCCTTTCAGACTTCCGCCAAATTTGCATTACGGCAATCTGAAACTGCTGGAAGAAAAGTATGAGTGCAATCAGAAAACCGGTGTATTTCAAATACTCTCGGACAAAGAGTTCTACGTACGCTGCCCGGCTACCTGGCGATGGCTGACAACCGAGTTGTGCACATATAACCGCGAGTGGTTTATCCGCAGATTCAACCGGCCGCCCCATGACATGGAGGAACAAGTACGCACCTGGAATAAAAACCTGTATCAGAATGCTATCCGGTACATTCGGGAGAACTCCCTCACCTATCTGTTTCCCGGAAAACTGGAAACAGATATTTTTATCGAACTGATTAAACTGTGGAATAGTTTCGATTATCCCGACTCGCTGTGGCTGGGGGAAATCTATCAACTGTTCATAAAAAAGCACAGCCGCTACCAGTTTATCCGCTCGCCGCTGCGACGGATCCGCCGTAAATTGCACTCGCTCTTCATGAGCCCTGAAGAAGAGTACCGGCAATTCGCCGAAATATCACAGATTGAAGAGCTGGTGCCCGACTTCAGGCCGGTGCGGGCTCACAAGCGGTTTTATTCCTTTCTCTACTCTCAGCTGATCCATTCGTACGCTCCCCACCTGAAACAGCACTACGGCCGGGCCCCATATATTCAGGAACTGACTGTTGACTGGTACAACTCACTCTACAGCCCGACGGCCCGCGCCTATTCCGAATCAGATTCTGAACAGGACTGGCCGCATGCGTATGAGGATTTCTGCTCGCACTATTATAAGGCAATTCTCTCACATGAAATAAGTATTGAACAGGGATTACAGCAGTACTTTGATTGAAGAAGCGCTTCTACAACGCAGTACACCTACAGATGCGTTTTGCTTATGAGTTCTGCAAATCGGGGTCATTGGTATAAAATGGTAAGTCTCAATACGTTGTAGAAATCCAGCTGGGCGCGAGCTACACCCTGTTGGCGTCCGACTTGGAAAATCTGGAGTATGTCGGCCTGGGTCCGGATGAGGAGCGCAGCCAGTTGAATCCGGACAATACCGAACACAAGGATTCGGACTACTCATTCTATGCCATGTTTGTATCGCGTTAACCCCCTTAGCCTCGCGCTCGACTTGACCTTCGGATTCGCTGCTCTTTCACTGCCGGGCCACTCAACTACCGCTTTATCTAAAACTGCATCCTGTGTTTGCCTACGGTTTGATGCT
>CAZAMY010000359.1:0-3478 GCA_964485995.1 uncultured Sediminispirochaeta sp. | reverse complement strand
TTAACCTGGCGCCGGCGGGTGTGAAAAAGCAGGGGGCCGCCTTCGACCTGCCGATGGCCGCCGCCTTGCTGACAGTCGACATGCAGGTACCGTCTCCGCCGGGCTTATCGGTCCTGATAGTCGGTGAGCTCGAGCTTTCCGGCCGCATCCGGCCGGTGGCCGGCGTGTTGGCGGCGGTACACGCGGCACTGCAGAGCGGGGCCCACATGTGCGTAGTTCCGCCGGAGAATCTGAATGAAGCCCGGACGGTAGCCGGCAGCAAAGCTATCTCACTGGCGCATCTGGCGGAGATGCCGCATCTGTTTACACTGCTTGCCCACGGTGCGCCGGAGGGATGGCAGTTCGAAGATGTACCACAAAATGGTCTGCCGGACAACACAACGGACACACCGGCCGAGGGCGGCCTGGATTACGCCGAGCTGAGCGGGCAGGAAGAGCTCAAGCGCGCCTGTGTGATAGCTGCAGCTGGGCGCCATCATCTGCTGGTCTTTGGCCCTCCGGGGGGCGGCAAGACCATGTCGGCACTGCGGTTTCGCGGCTTGCTGCCGGAATTGAGCCGGGAGGAGTCGATTGCAGTAACCCGTATCTACTCTATCGGCGGGCTTCTACCGGAGGGGGCCGGATTAATTCGACGGCCTCCCTTCCGTGCACCGCACCACACCGCTTCGCGGGAGGGGCTGATTGGGGGTGGGATGAATATTCAGCCGGGTGAAATCTCGTACGCACACCACGGAGTCCTGTTTTTGGACGAGGCGCTGGAGTTCGGCCCCCGGATGCTGCAGTCGCTGCGTGATCCGATTGAGCGCGGAATCGTACAGATTGCCCGTTCGGGATGCCACTACTGGTTCCCGGCCCGTTTTCAGCTGATTATGGCGGCGAATCCCTGCCCCTGCGGCAAGCTAGGCCAGACTGATTCTATGTGTATGTGCAGCCCGCTGGAGCTGCACCGTTACTGGAAGAAGCTCGGGGCAGCTTTGTGCGACCGGATCGATATCCGGGTGCCGACCGCTGCCGCGCACTCGATTCATACGGCCGAATTCCCCGGGTTGACTACGGCACAGATGAGGCGAATGGCGGCGCAGGCTATCGCGCTGCAGCATGAGCGCTGCGGAGCACGGAATGCGGATCTGGGGCCGGACAAGATCGAGCGCTTCTGCCAAGCCGACCCGGCCGGACGGGCAGTACTGGAAAAAGCGGTCGAGCAGTTGGGCCTTTCGCACCGCGCACTGCACTCTACCATGAAAATCAGCCGTACTATCGCCGACCTCGAGGGCTGTGAGCGGATCTGCAAGGACCATGTGATGGAGGCGGTGCAATACCGCCGCTACGGCGAGGGGGACTATTTCTGGCGGGCTGCCTGAGGCCGCTTAGGGGCTGTCGGCGGTTCTGAGAGGCTCCTGTGATTGGTGAAAAAATATGCATGAATTACTATGTAAAATTCATGCATAATGGTATATTAGGAGAAAGGAGCATGGTGTGGCAAATTTACAAGTGAAGGATATCGATGAAAGGCTGTATGAATCGCTTCGTAATTTAGCAGCAAGAGAAAAAAGATCGATTAGTCAAGAAGTGGTATACATACTTCAAAAATACTTATCGAAACCCACAGAATTTGAATCTAATCAGACAGATGAGTTCTTAAGATTGGCTGGCAGTTGGAGAGATGCGAGAGAAGCCGATGAAATAATCGATGAAATAAAGCAAAATAGAAAAAATTCAAGCAGATTCGGAAGAGAACATGAACTATTTGATTGATACTGATATTTTGATTTATAGTTTGAAAGGTAAAGAAATAGTATTAGAAAATTTTAGGGCATACAGAGACTATCCTAAATCGATATCGGTTATAACATACGGGGAGCTTATTTACGGGGCAAGAAAATCTCAATATAGTGAGAAAAATTTAGCGAGCGTAAAAAGGCTAATGGAGATATTTCCAGTAATTAATATCAGCCCTTCAATCATGGAAACCTTTGGAGCTCTAAAGGCAAAAATGGTAAGGAATGGTAACATCGTTGATGATATGGATTTAATAATTGGGTCAACAGCCTTGGCTCACAATCTGATTTTAGTTACGAATAATATTAGGCATTTTGAAAAAATTGATGGACTGCAAATAGAAAACTGGTTGACCTAACGAGATGTAAAACCCCGGATGGGAAGCGCTGTATCTGACCCCAAAATCGACTTGGCAAAGCAACTCCTTCCGCCTATACTCATATTGAGGACTCTTTGGAGGGAGGCGTAGGGATGAAATTATACAGCCGAGGACAGCTGTTTTTTTATAGTTTCAGTGCGTTGGCAGTGGGACTCCTGCTGCTGATCGGATTCGGACTGCTCGAGCTGCCGTGGCTGCAGGATGATGCCAAACCTGAAGTCGAGACGGAAATAAGTGCCGGCGGCTCGGATAGCGCCGATACGATTAACAATACCTCATTCAAGCTGCAGACCAATACCGACGGGCAGGTGTACCAGGTATCCAATGGCGACACCATGCTCACCGATTACGAACGCCATAATATCAACGTCTACCAGCGCTATAACCCGGGGGTCGTGAACATTACCACCGAAACCCTCAGCCTGAACTGGTTCCTCGAACCAGTTCCGCAGGAGGGGGGCACCGGTTCCGGGTCGATCATCGACAAGCGCGGCTATGTGCTGACCAATTATCATGTAGTGAAAGACGCCTATAAGGTGTTTCTCAATCTGTACGATGGAACTCAGTACGAGGGCGAGGTGATCGGCAAGGACCCGGAAAACGACCTGGCTGTGGTGAAGTTCGATCCGGAGGGCAAGGAGCTGACCACTATCCCCTTCGGTAACTCATCGAACCTGAGGGTGAGGCAGATGGTGCTGGCCATCGGCAACCCCTTCGGCTACGACCGCACCCTGACTACCGGCATTGTCTCCGGGCTAGGGCGGCCGGTGAAGACTTCCCGCAACCTCGTGATCCGCGGGATGATCCAGACCGACGCATCTATCAACCCGGGAAACTCCGGCGGCCCCTTGCTCAACACGAACGGCGAGATGGTCGGTATCAACACCATGATCTACAGCCCCAGCGGCGGCAGCGTCGGCATCGGGTTTGCGGTGCCGGTTGAAACCGCCCGGCGGGTAGTGCCGCAGCTCATTGAGTACGGCAAGGTTCGCCGGGGATGGATAGAGATTGTTCCTGTCCAGCTGGAGCGGAGCATCGTGCGCTACGGCGACTTGCCGGTGACCCGGGGGGTCATGATCTCAAAGGTGACCCGGGGCGGGAACGCCGCCGAAGCCGGGCTGCGGGGCGGGGACCAGAACAACCCGGTGCGCTACGGCCGTTCTATTATCTATTTCGGCGGCGATATTGTGGTTGAAGTTGACGGAAAGAAGGTGGCAACTCTTTCCGACCTCTTCAGTTCCCTCGAAGACAACGAGCCGGGAGAGACCGTTGAGGTGATTGCAATTCGAAACGGGCGGCGGAAGAGTTTTCAGGTCGAAC
>CAZAMY010000358.1:0-3489 GCA_964485995.1 uncultured Sediminispirochaeta sp. | reverse complement strand
GTTCAGGACAAAACTTTCTCAGCAGGGAAGCATCCCGGCATTCTCGCTGGTCAAGGACTTTCCCTCGTTTGCCAATGGCAAAGAGATCTACTCCGGTAAAATCAGGCAGGTGGGCAGTTCTCCCGACGGGCGGCATGTGCTGTTTATAGAACCCGAGGATAATGCGTACGGCCGTCTCGTGCTGCTGGAAGTCGAAACCGGTAAGCGTACACGCATAACAGACCGCATTACAATCTCATATGAAGAGCCCAATGCGCTCTGGTCGCCGGACTCCAAATACTTTGTGTACGAGAAAGGCTCACAGCTCTATTACTACTCGATGAACCAGCTGCAGCGTGACGAGGTTATGCGCGAAGAGCTGCGTTTGATCGGGGACGGCACCCTGGCGAATGTGCAGTGGACGCAGCAGAATCAGCTCTACTACATTGATGAGTCGGTGCTGTACAGAATTTTCAGTGCCGAGTTTTTTACCCGCTCGTTTTACAGCGATCTGCTAGATGCAGGACAGGTTGTGGGCAAGGTGCCATTTGAGTTCGACTACAATTTTGACAGTTTTTATGTATCCCCCGATGGAGCGAAGCTGCTGTTCAACAAGGGTGGGCGCAACCTCATACTCTACTATCTGAAGAACGACGACTACCTGAGCACCGGCTCGACGCTGTCGCTGCCGTATCTCTATTTACCGCGGAATACCCGCATTCAGCGTCTGCTGTGGTCGGATAAGGACGTAATTACCGTACTGACCGGGAGTATACAGGGTGGTCGCAGCAACACCTCGCTGTTCCGGCTCGATCTTGCAGCCCGGGAAGCTCGGAATGCCAGTTCGGTCGCCTTTGAGAAACTGGAAGCGGACAGTATAAACGATCTGGTGCTGGCGCCGGACGGCCGGCATGCAGCCCTTATTTATCCTGACCGTGTGCTTATTAAGCAGTACGACCGGTGGAGTACCACCCAGACCCTGCGGCATTCCGAACCTCTGCACGTAAACTGGACAGCCGATGACGAGCTGATCGTCTCCGGACGGCAGTGTATAAGGCGCTATAGACTGAACGAATCTGCAGATACTCTGATTGCTCTGAGCCAGCCCGGAACTTACGGCTACGGTGAAGACGGCAGCGTGTATACGGTCTCGGCGGGTGAACAGTTGGCATACAGCGCCCAGGACGGCTGGAAAGTGGCTGCTGGCGATATCACTCTTGCACCAAGCCAAATCGCGAATGAGAATTACCGGGTCTACCTCAGCAGTAATCCCGAGGGACGCAGTTATCGAAACATGATCATGGTTCGCCATATCAAGGAGTACAAGACAACACAGCTTGCGTCGCACGCCGGGCACTCCTACGAACCCTTTCCTGAAAAAGAGGAACCGGTCAATTTCAAGAATTTTACCCACGGTTCCCGGCTGCGACGGCGCGAAGTAGCGCTGGTGTTCAATGCGATTGATTCGGTGGAGGGGCTGACTGAGGTTCTGAACACCCTGCACGACTACGGTTTGAGATGCACCTTCTTTATAAACGGCGAGTTCATGCGGAGGAATCCGGAGGCGGTAAAAGAGCTGGCCAGTTCGGACCATGAGACCGGTTCGCTGTTTTATACGTATTTTAATATGACCGATGCACGCTATCAGATCAGCAAGGAGTTCATCAAACAGGGGCTGGCACGGAATGAGGACGAATACTTCAATATTACCGCCGGTGAAGCCGGACGGGGCGACGAACTATCCCTTCTGTGGCATTCTCCTTATTATTTTGTGAATAATCAAATAATCGAGGCCTCGATCGAGATGAATTATACCTATATAGGCTATGATGTAGATCCGCTTGATTGGGTGCCGAAGAGCGAAGAGGACAGTATGTACCGCTCATCTCCGGAATTGGTTGAGCGAGTACTCATGAAGAAGAAACCGGGTTCAATTATTCCAATCAGAATCGGCACAATAAAGGGCGGCCGGGATGATTATCTGTTTCAGTATCTCGATCTCCTGATTGACGGTTTGATCTCTAAGGGATATAAAGTTGTTCCGGTGTCTACTCTCATCGAGCATGCTCGGTAGGGGTGATTTTTGGGAAGGGACTATGATAAAATGTCCAAAGAGCAGAAGGAAAAGGGTTAAGAGAAACGTGATAGAGACCGACAATAAAGAAAAGCTACGTATATATTGGGAGGGGAGGTTAGTGTGAGCATGCAGAACAAACTGAATGCATACAAAGAAACCCACATAAAAACTGCCAGTCAGGGCAAAATCATAATAATGTTGTACGACGAAGCCATTCGGCAGTTGGATACATCCATTCGCCTGCTGAAGGACAATACTCGTGAGTATGACAAAGTAAACACTGCGATTCTGCGGGCCCAGGATATGGTAACTGAGCTCATGGTCTCCCTCGATTTCGAAAAAGGCGGCGATATAGCCCACGGTCTCTACGGTCTCTACATGTTTTTCAACCAGCATATGATGCAGGCCAACATGAAGAAAGATGTCGAGATGCTGGGTACGGTACGTACGCAGTTGAATGAACTCCGCGGCGCCTGGGATCAGATTATAAATAAGGCTCAAAACGGCGGTCAGAGTTCAGGCGGCATCAACGTAGCCGGATAGTTCCCCATTCTGTTCTAAATCACAGCTCTGAAGGGGGCTTTATCCTATGTCGATACTCACCTATCTGCACCTGAGGGATAGTGTCATGGACACGTACCTGAAGGTGCTCGACTATCAGAATGAAGATATAACTCGCAGCGATTCAGAGAAGCTGACTATTCACTCCCATATGGAGCAGGAGCTTCTGCAGCGGATCGAGGCCCTGCAGAAGGTTATAAGCGGCCTCTCGGGCGACCGGGCCGCCGCCGGCGGAATCGCTGCCGAGGCGGCTGGTGTGGCTGACGAGTCCCGGGAAGAGCAGCGGCTCGAACAGAGTTTCAATGAAAAATGTGAACTCGCTCTGCAGAAGAATCGTGAGAACCAGGACAGATTGAGCGCGGAACTCGGAGTTCTGACCCGCAATCTGGAGAATGTCAGGCGCTTCCGGGCCCGCGCAGGCCGGGGGAGTGCATCGCCTCAATCCCGTTATATTGATATAGAAACATGAAAAAAGACGCCCTTTATTTAGTTGACGGCTACAGCGTCATCTACCGCTCCTATTTTGCCTTTATAAACCGTCCCTTGACCGATCCTCAGGGAAGAAACGTATCTGCCCTGTTCGGCTTTTTTCGCACCCTCCTAGGGCTGCTGGACAGTTATAATCCCAACTACTTTGCAGTTGTAATGGACTCGCGAGTGCCCACCTTCCGCCACGAAATGTACGAGGAGTACAAGGCGAATCGTGAAAAAGCACCGGAGGACCTGCACGCGCAGGTGCCCTACATTGAAGAGATTCTCGGGGCAATGGGAATCAAGGTGCTGCAGGAGGACGGCATCGAAGCCGATGATCTCATCGCCACTCTGGCGCGCAGCTGTACCGAAGGCGAGCGCAATTGCTATATCGTATCCGG
>CAZAMY010000357.1:0-3501 GCA_964485995.1 uncultured Sediminispirochaeta sp. | reverse complement strand
CGATTCCGATGATGGCGGAGATCGTCTTCGCGGTGTGGCTGCTGCTGCGGGGCGGTAAATCGGCGTAGTTCCTGCGAGCGGCCGTATGGATGTGGCCAGAGGTGCTGAAGGGCTATTACGCTAAAGGATTTTCGATTTTCATGCCGGAATAAAACTGGCCGGTGTTGAGATCTTCCGAATAGATCGTGTCGCACTCGGCGTATTCGGCATTGGCAACAATGCAGGCATCCCAAAAATTGATGTTGTATGTTTTTTTGATTTCTACTGCCCGCCGAATCATAGCAGGAGATTGCTGTATTACTTCGATGTGTTCGAGCAGATGAAGCTGCCGTAACACCACTTCTTCAGTTTGCCCGAGTTTATGTAAGGCCACATGTGCATATTCCTGTAATACTTGAGTAGATAGTACCCCTTGCCCGCTTTTCATGAGGTCTGTGATAAGACGCGCGGCTTTATTTTGTTTAGAGCGATCCTTTTTGTCATTGGCATAGATCAGTATGTTGGTGTCGATGAAATATTTCGCCATTGTTATTGCCGATTGTATACCTCTGTACGATCAAACCGATA
This sequence comes from uncultured Sediminispirochaeta sp., assembly GCA_964485995.1. Classification (GTDB taxonomy): domain Bacteria; phylum Spirochaetota; class Spirochaetia; order DSM-16054; family Sediminispirochaetaceae; genus DSBN01. Next base: position 2,934 of record CAZAMY010000357.1, on the reverse strand, counting down.
CTCGGAAGTTGATTCGCCTGGATGTTCGATGCAGAGAGTTTCGAACTCCCGGGCCGCCGATTCTCTGTCCATTTGGTTTGTAATCTGCTCGAGATGTGCGCGGATGAGTTTGTTTAACGAGGTGTTATGCCGTTTCGCGTAATTGCGGGCTTTTTTTATTAGTTCTTCATTTGCCGATAAAGTAATGTTCATAACCACACCTTCTATGTGTTATAAGTGTACACTTATAATATGAGGCTTACAATGGGTGTGTGTCAAGCTTTTTCGGGCCGCGGCAGCCCGTGGCGTAGGAGCATTAAAAATACACTACCACCACCCCGTTTTCCTGCAGCTCGGAGATCGGCTGCATGTTGCTGAGCGGATTGCCGATTACACTGACAAACTCCAGGGTCGGCAGCTGCAGCAGGGGCGAGATGTCTTCGATGCTGTTTCCATCGAGATATAGAACCTTTAAGCGGTGTAGTTCGGCGAGCTCATCGATGCTGTTGATCTGATTGTAGGAGAGATCCAGCTCCTCCAGGTCTTCGAGAAATTGCAGCTCATATATGTTGTCGATCTGATTGCTGGAGAGATCGAGGGCGTTTAGATGGATGCAGTGCTGGATGCCATCCAGATCCTCGATGTCGTGGTTGCTCAGGACGAGTTCGCCGTCAATCTGCTCTAGATCTAGGGGGCTCAGTTCGGCGGTAAGGTTGTTGCCCAGAAAGAGGCTGCGGATGATTGAGTAGATGTTCTGCGGTGAAGTGCGCTCCCCAAGGATATCCGCCTCGACATAGTCTTCCACGTCGGAGTCTGCTTCGAATGCATACACCTCATCCTCGTAAAAAGCCTCCTGCACCATGTGCTGCCTGCTCTGCCGGTTGAGCTGGATTTTGGACTCAACATCTACGAAGCGGCGGTAGAACTCGATGTGTGTGTCGTTGCCGGGCAGGCTGCTTTCTAGTATTTGTTTACGGTGGAGGTTATAGGTGTCCGGGTGAAAGAGCTTGATGAGGGCAATGAACTGCTTCTTCAGTTCCGGCCGGGTCTCTCGGCTATCCTGTGTATCCGCAGGGCTCGGGAAAAGATAGTCATGGAGCTCGCGTATCTGCCGCGCCTGTTTTGAACGGTACATATCGATGAGGCGACGGGAGACCCGCTGCAGATAGGCGGTTGTCAAACTGTCTAAGAGTGTCTGTTTCATGTTCGAGAAGGCTCACTACATTGTAGCTACAACTACTTCGATTCCCAGCTCTTTGAAGTGCTGGTAATCTTCCTCAGAAATGCCGGAATCGGTAATAAGGTAATCGATACACTCCAGTCCGCCCAGCACCGCGAAAGAGGTTTTGCCGATCTTGGATGAGTCGGCCAGTAAAAACACCGTTTCAGCGGCTTCGATCATGGCCCGTTTTACCGGAATGTCATTAAAACCCGGGTACATCAGACCGGCTTTAAAGGCCACGCCGGCGGTTGCCAAAAACAGCTTATCCACGTAGGTGTCTGCAATGAACTGGGCGGCTTTTTCGCCGGTGAGCGACAGGGTTGGTGCTTTGAACTCGCCGCCGGTCATGTGTATTTCGTGGCTCGGTTCTTCACCCAGTAAAAGTGTGATATTCAGGCTATTGGTAATGACTTTAAGATTTTTTCGCGAAACCAGATGTTTGGCCGCTTCGGTTATTGTCGACCCCGAATCGAGTATGATCGAGTCGCCGTTTTCGACAAACTCCGCGGCTTTCCGTCCGATGGGGATTTTTTTGTCCATATTGTCGAGATGATGGAGTGAAAGTTCCCGTACACCCTTGGAGAAATCCTTTAGAAAAGCCCCTCCGTGGTCGCGAAGTATCTCGCCGTCACTTTCCAGTTTCATCAAATCCTGCCGGATAGTCGGCTCTGTTACCCCGAAGGTTTCGCTGAGGTAACTGACGCGGGCGCTGCCGTTTTCACGGATGAGTTCGATTATTTTTTGGCGGCGTTGTTCGGCTAGCATCGGGCTTACAGTGCCCTTACCGTTTTTTTCCACATTTGATACTCTTCCTGCACTCCGGTCTGTGTTCGTGGTTGGTAGTCAATAGAAGTGTATGGCATTGCTGCAATTTCTTCAATACCGGAATATATTCCGGCTCCGAGACCCGCCAGTAAGGCTGCCCCGAGGGCGGAGGCTTCGGTCAGTTCGATTGCAGCTACCGGAACCTGTAGTAAATCTGCCAAATGCGGCATCACAAAGCTGCTCTTGGTAAGGCCGCCGTCAGCCTGCAGGCGCGCTAGGGTGATTCCACTGTCAAGTTCCATTGCATCGACCACGTCCTTTACCTGGTATCCGATAGACTCCAAGCCCGCCCGCACCACATGGGCTTTTCCAGTCGCAAAGGTCAAACCGGATATAAGGGCGGTTTGTTCCATTTTCCAGTAGGGTGCCCCCAGGCCGGCAAAGGCGGGAACAAGACAGACTCCCCCGTTATCGGGCACGCTTTCAGCCAGTGTATCGGATTCATGGCTTTCGCTGAAGATTCCCATTTGATCACGCAGCCAGGTAATGGTGGAACCGCAGGAGACGATAATCCCTTCCAGCGCATAGTCGACTCTCTCTCCGGCGCTCCAACAGATGGTTTCCACCATCCCGTGTTCCGAGACCGGCCGCTGGTTCCCGGTATTCATCAAAATGGACGAACCGGTACCCAGGGTGGCTTTGGCCATGCCCGGGCTTATACAGCCCTCGCCGAAAGCCGCTGCGTGCGAATCGCCGATCATTGCGCTTATTGGAATGGGGTGTTCGAAAACACCCTGAAAGCTGCTCTCGCCGAAGTTGCCGGAAGAAGAGTGCAGCGCGGGCAGACGAATGCCATCTGCCGATAGCATCTGCAGCATGCGCGAATCCCATTCGAGGCTGTCCAAATTCATAAAAAGGGTGCGGGAGGCGTTGGTATAATCACTTGCATAGGCAGTTCCGCCGGTGAG
>CAZAMY010000356.1:0-3518 GCA_964485995.1 uncultured Sediminispirochaeta sp. | reverse complement strand
CCATTCTCTGTTTTTTTCAATCATTGTGCCGAACCTCCTACTCCCCTTATATAAGTTGCGTCATTGGTCGGCAAGCCCCAGGGTAACCACCACAGTCCCGTTCTTCCGGCCGGCTTCTATGTGACGGTGTGCATCGGCAATCTGTTCGAGCGGAAAACTACAGTCGATGCGCGGCTTAAATCTGCCCGCTTCGGCTATGCTGCACAACAGGTCGAGATCGACGGCCTTTTTGGCGGGCGCTCCGAGTCCGGTGGCGGCAAATTTCACTTGCCGGCGGCCGATGAATCGAGTCCACAAGGTTTGAACCATGATCGCCGGGGTCGGCATGGTTGCCATGTAGATACCCTCCGGTTGAAGGATGGGAATGCAGCGCCGGAAGGAGGTTTTTCCAGCTACATCGAAAATTATATCGAAACGGCGGCCTTCGCTTCGGTTCAACTCTACGAAATCATCCTGTGAATAATCGATCACCCGGTCGGCGCCGAGGGCCTGAACTGCATCCAGATTGGCGCGGCCGCACACAGCGGTGACATCGGCTCCGAAATACTTAGCAATCTGTACCGCAGCCGAACCGACCGTACCGGAGGCCCCGTTGATTAGTATCGACTGCCCTGGCCTGATCTGCGCCTTGTCGCGCAGGAAGGGGATAGCGGTTAAAGCACCATTAGTGCTGGCAGCCGCCTCGGTATAGGACAGGTTCTGCGGCATCTTAGCCAGTGCTCCGTTGTCGGGCAGGCAGATGTACTCGGCATAGCTGCCCAGGCCAAGACCGGTGTTGCCAAAGACCCGGTCGCCGGGTTTGAAGCGCGATACCGCGCTGCCGACCGCTTCGATCTCGCCGGCCAGTTCCATGCCGAGTATCCGATGCTTCGGTTTGAATATACCATTGAGGCCGGGAGACTTACGCATGCCCGGATCTTCCTTCTCTACCGTAGTCGCGTGGATCCGGATGAGTACTTCGTTTTCTTTGGGCTGTGGAGTTTCGATTTCTGTAATCTGGAGAACCTCGGGTGGTCCGAACTTTGTGTATACGGCTGCGCGCATACGCACCTCCTTTACTGTATTTGCACGACTACATTGCCGGCTTTATGCCCCTGTTCGACATAGCGGTGGGCGGATTGGATATCGTCGAACGGGAAAATTTTATCAATCACCGGACGGAGGCGGTTCGCCTCGATCAATTCCTTCAGCAGGGCCAGGTCGCCTGTCATTCCTTTAGCCGAAGTCATGACTGAGAGGAACCTTCCCTCTGGAGCGGGCAGGCTTCGCGTCAGCGGCTTGGGCAGTTTGCCCACTGCATCGAAAACCAGATCGAACCGCCCGCCGAGTTCTGTGAGTGAATCTCGGGTATAATCGATAACCCGGTCGGCTCCCAGAGAGTGGAGCATATCGAGATGGGCGGTGCTGCAGACGGCGGTTACCCGGCTGCCATAGTATTTTGCTAACTGCACCGCGTAGCTCCCCACCGACCCGGAGGCTCCATAGATCAACACCTCGCGGCACTTGTGTATATCGCCTTTTCTCAAGAATCGCAGAGCGGTAGTAGCGCCGACCGGTACCGCGGCGGCTTCTTGAAAACTGAGCGTGGCCGGTTTCGGGGCGATCTCTCTGCCCTTCTGCGGATTGGCCTTCACCGGCAGACAGACATATTCGGCATGGGCACCAAAGGCCATACCGCAGGCGGCGAACACCTGGTCGCCTGGTTTGAAACCGGCAACCCCTTTGCCCACTGCCTCGATTTCACCGGCCAGTTCGAATCCGAGTACTGTCACTCGCCGCGGCCTGAACAGTCCGTTGAACAGGCGGGCGGCGAAGGGATCGGCCCTGCGCATCCGCCAGTCGCCGGCCGCGACAGAAGCCGCCTGGATTCTGATAAGAACCTGGTTATCTGTGGGAACCGGTGTGGGCAGATCCTCGATGTGCACTACTTCGGGAGGACCGTAGTTTGTATAAATGGCAGCTTTCATTCAGCGGGGACTCCTATGAGTCCATAATAGCCCTGCGGATATGAATGAGCAACAAAAATCCAACAAATGGCAGTAGCGGGTGGCTCCGTAGAGGCTGTGTAGAAAGGAAAAATTATAATGTCAATCCGCCATTAGGCCTCGAGCTGCGCAAGAAACTTCTCAAAACCCTTCTCGGTCATGGGGGCGTGACCCCTTAGTTGCCCGTTGAGGTAGATTCCCAGCGTACCGAAGGGGCTGCCGTGGGCCTGGGCTTCGGCGGCAGAGGTGAGCTGTTTCACGGCCACGGGGTACCCTTTTTGACTTGCCAGGTCGGCCAGCAGGTGGACGTACTCCTCCATGAAGGGGCACTGGTGTGAGTATACGAAATAGAAGCCTTCGCTCACCGGGCAGGTGCCGTTTTTGGCAGCTGCGGTAAAGGCGGGCGGTTCTGTGCGCGCTGCGGGCCCTGCGGGGCCTGTAGTGGCGCCCTCGGTCTCGTCTCTATAGAAATCGAGAGCCAAGAGCTCGAAGTAGGGCGGCGCGTTGTCGACTACCTTGAAGCCGTGCTGCAGGAAGAAGCGTTTGTCGGTGAGGTAGTGCTCCACTTTGGTGGCGGATACGTATACCACGCCGGCCTTGCCCTGCGCTTTTGCATCGGCAATACACTCGTTTAGCAGGGCTGCGGCCCAGCCGTTACCCTTGAATCGGCCGGCAACCCACAGGCAGTCGATGGCCATGTAATTGCGACCGGTAATCGGTTTCCAGACCTTCTCAATGGGCACATACTCAACAAAAACCTTGCCTCGTGCGTCCAGCCGTTTGAAAACCAGGCCATCGTCAAAGCGCTCTTTCAGCCAAGCCTTTTTGGTGGCGGCCCGGTCACGGTTAGCCTTGTCATTGCCAATTGCACAGCAGATGTGTTCGCTGTCGATGTTCTGTGCGTCGATTCGAATAATTTTTTCCATTGCCTCAAAGCTCCTTTACGGGAACGGCGATGCTGACCGTGGTTTGCTTGGTGGCCGGATCATAGCAGTCGGCGAAGTAGTGCTCGAAGCAGTAGCCGTCGGCCGGCTGAAGTCCCCGCTGCGGCAGGATGTCACGGTACACAGTGGTCCAGGCCCGCCCGTACTCGTGGTTGGCCAATACAAACCGGCACTGCAAGTAGCGGCCCGCGGCTATGGTCAGCCGGCCGGTCTCACCGGCGGCGTCAGCCCCGCTACCCGAACCTGCTACCCCGTAGGATATACGCAGATGTTTGTCGGCAGTGATGCCGAGGGGGTCGTGGTAGATCGCATAGAACCCGTTCGCTTGGTTCCACTCGATAGGCACGCGCTGCAGGGCATCCAGTAGCTGACGGTGCAGCCGGTCAAACAGGCGATAATCTCCTGCATAGGGTCCCCGGTAGCGTACATAGAACAGCTCGGTGGAAGGTATCTGGATGTCCTTGATCGCACTACTCTCTACTTCATCGTTCCCGGTATTCAATTTAAGCTCATAGTACCCTGGAAGCGCGTGGGAAGCTTGATGAATCTTGCGGTTTTTGTCATGTCTCCAGCGGCTCGCCGGTACTCC
>CAZAMY010000355.1:0-3520 GCA_964485995.1 uncultured Sediminispirochaeta sp. | reverse complement strand
ACGAGTACAACGCCAAGTACACCAACTTTTCCTATTCCAGCATCTTTACCTACGACTCCCGGGCGGTGTACGGATCGTTCAACAGCGATTCCAGCCTGCAGTGGTCGGAAGACGGGATTTTTTATCACCAGCGCTGGCAGATGGAAAATCTGTATTGCGAAAAAGATTTCGCCGCCAGCCGCTATCCCCTGCACGAAGCCGATCCCGACGGACAGGCAGACACCTGGACCCTTGTAAAAGAGGGAGTGCTGGTACATATCCACAATGTGACTACCAGCCGGCCGGGCATCCGCTTCCGGCAGGGCGGGTATCCGCTCGGCTATGATTCTGGCAGGCCGGAGCTGAGCAGTTGTCCGGCTGCGGAACTGGCCCGCATCGACGACCGCTATACACTGCTGTCCAATCTGGAGGGCTTCAACCGGCAGGTACCGGCCGGCCCGTTTCACGATCAGCTGAACGGGGTAAACACCCGCTATGTGCAGAGCATTACCCCGCGCCTGGAGTATCTCAGTGCCGCCGCCGGCAGTTTTCTGCTGGCCTCGGCAGTGTATGCTAACCGCGGCAGCGAAACCGACGACCAGCTCTGTGCGCTCATCCCCTCGTTCTACCAGCAAGACAACTTTGTGCGGCTGGTCTTCCACGACGGAGAAGAGGCGGTTCTGAACCTCGGCGAAGCGGCCAATCTCAGTTTCAAGGTCGGTGGTTTGAAGGTTGAGGGTCAACCCCGGCTGGTGCGGGTAAAGAACGGCGAACTGACTGGGCGGGTGGAATACTGAGCAAGTTGCCTTACTCCGCCACCACCCGGTTTTTGCCGCGGTGTTTGGCGGCGTAGAGGCATTCATCAACCCGGTGGATAAGCTGCTCGACCGGTTCACCGGCCGCGTATTTTGCTGCTCCGGCGCTGATGGTAATCGATTGACCGATGGAAAAATCGAAAGCGGCAATGTCGGCGCGGATCTGTTCGGCCAGTTCCCCGCCACCCTCAAGGCCGGTTTCAGGGCAGATTATCAGGAACTCTTCACCGCCCCAGCGACCGGCCATATCGGTTGCCCGGATGCGGGTGCGGATTATCGCTGCTATTTCACGCAGTACCGTGTCGCCGGCCGGATGGCCGAAGTTGTCGTTTACCGACTTGAACCAATCGATATCGAACATAATGAGCGTAAGCGGACGACCGTAGCGGTTGGCCCGCTTGATCTCTGAGACCAGCTCCTGCTCGGTTTTATGCCGGTTGTAGAGGCCGGTGAGCTGATTGATCGAAGAGAGTCTCTCGAGCTCGCGGTTTTTCTGTTCGAGAAGGTCATAGGCTTCTGAAATTCGAGAGTTCAGCCGTTTTACTTTATGAGCCCATACAGCTACAATAAAAATCAGAGCCGCCGCGCCGGCGAGCACCTGCCACAACACACTACGGTCGACTCTCTCTTCCATATGAACAACTAACCAGTCGTCTACTATGTCGGCTTTCTGTTCTTCGTCAATGGACACAATAGCGTGGTTAAGAAGTGTTTTCAGATCGTGCTCGTAGCGCAGGGTAGCGGCAGCGATCGGAAGCTGCTCTTTAATGGTGCCGGTAATTTTCAGATTGTAATAGTTATACTGTTTAATAGCATACGCAATGGCGGGAACGGTGCCGAGAAAGCCGAAAATATTCCCGTCCCGAACCTGTGAAAGGCCTGTCTTTACAGAGTCGACTTCAACAAAATCGACCGCGGGATATGATTCTCTTAGTTTCTCGTGTTGACTGCAGGCCCGGACTATACCGATTTTCTCATTTTTTATATCGCTCAAATCACCAATAAAAAACTGGTTGTTTCGGGTTACCATTACAATCGGCAGATGAATATACGGCTTAGTATAAACAAGCGTATCCTGGAATTCGGAAGTGGGTACTATTGCGGTAATTACGTCGGCTTGATTTGTGATCAGGGCGGTAATAGACTCCTCTACGGTCCGGGCTTTCAGCTGTCTGAATGGAATATGCAGATCATTCTGAATATAAGAGAAAATATCCGGTGTGATTCCCTGTTTTCCCTTGAAATTATCATAGAAGTCAATCGGATACCAATTTGCCCGGCCAGTCAGTCGAATCCCTCCGTATTGCTTGCTGTATTCCTCCACCAATGCCTGATCCTGCGGAGAGAGACTATCTTGCATACGGACAGGGGTAAAGCCTACCCAACGGTCCTGCAGCTGTTTGTATTCCGCCGGGGTGATCTGGTTCATTCCCTCCTGAATGCGCGCATGCAGCTGCGGGCGTTCACGACGAACACCGATACGCAGGTCTTCATCTTCAATTCCTTTCAGGTTTGCCCTTCCTGCCAGTTGTATATTTTCGAGCATGAATTGTGTGCTGATGTAGTTTCCGATATTTATATTGGTTACCACCGCATCTACTTCTCCGAAAGAGAGTTGTTTCATCAGCTCACTGGTGTCCTCGATCTCTTTGATTTTTATCTCGGGAATCTGTTTAAGATACTTACGGTAATACACCGCGGCCTCTATCCCAACAGTTTTCCCCTTCAGATCCTCTATACTACTGTACTGGAATTCGTTTTTTCTGGTGTATACCACAGTTGGCAGCAGATAATAGGGGTCAGTAAAACGAGTGTAGGAGCTGCGTTCTTCTGTAAAGGACATCCCTGTAATCAGATCTACTCTGCCGCTCCGAAAGGCAGAAAAATTCTGCTTCCATGTGCCGGGCACTATTTCAAACTCGAGCCCGGTCTTTTGTTCGAGAAGCTCGAGATAATCAATAGTAAACCCGGTTAGCTGATTATTGATGAGAAATGAGAAGGGGGGAAAATTGGTGAGTAATGCGGCTCTGACCGGCGTGTCGATTTGAATTCGAGTCGATTCTGCCCGGCTTTCCGGCAGACGCTCATTCTTAAGTTCCTGTGTCGAAGCTGTGAATGGGATAAGGCTGCATACTAATAACAGCACATGAAGGGTTTTGAAGCGCATTCAACCGCCTGTTTGCTTGATCGAGTAACTAACGTTATAACTCTAATAATTAGCAGTCTTTATTTCAAGTACAGGCGATCAAGATTTTCTTGTCCTCTTTTTTTACTACACTGAATAGTGAGAAGCACAAACAGGAGATATTTATGAAAAACAGTGAAGTAGTGGAGAGTCTGTTCGAACGAGACAAAATCGATTTGAGTCATTAAGACCAAAGGCTAATTTGTCTATTGGCCGCTGTGCTCTATGGCTGTAATCTCGAAATCGAACCAGGTGAAATCACCATCCTCCAGTTCCCAGGTGACCGAACCGCGACTGGGAGCGGTGAGGTCATCGAATGTACAGTGTTCTGAAATAGTGATTTTCCATGGACGCAGAGTGTAAGTTCCGTTTTCTTCGCGATAGCGGTCCGCAGTGAAACTTACCGGCATTCCGCCTTCATTGAAGGTAAAGATGCCCTCTCCATGTACATCCTTATACTCCATTACGGCGCGGACCTGTTGCGGCGCTATCTCTTCCCAGCGAATGTAGTCCTGCAGTGCCGCCTGTGGAAACCACACCA
>CAZAMY010000354.1:0-3531 GCA_964485995.1 uncultured Sediminispirochaeta sp. | reverse complement strand
ACGCATCGGCACTTTACGTATTCAGTTTTATGAATATGACAATGAGTCCTACATTCTTTCGATAAAAGACAATGGTATCGGCTTACCCGAAGACATTGATCTCAGCAGCACCGAATCTCTCGGCCTCAGTTTAGTGCAGAGTTTTGCCAAACAACTCAAAGCAAACCTCTCTGTAAGCAGATCAGCAGGCACTGAATTTCGACTTCACATACCCCGCAGCTCACTATACGCTTAAAGCCGTTCCATCTCGACCCGGTTTCTTACTAATTTTGCCCAATATTCTTGACAATATTACGGTCCTGTATTAAATTAGTAATCGTTCCGATTAAGGATTTTGTATGGCAGAAGCAGTATACAGAAAAAGCAAGCAGCGCGAATACATTTATGAGTATCTCAAATCCACAGACTCTCACCCGACCGCCCAGATGGTCTTCGACGGTATTCGGGACGAGTTTCCAAACCTTAGCCTGGGGACTGTCTATCGGAATCTGAATATTCTGGTCGAGCAGGGCAAGGTAAAGCGGCTTCAGTATGGCAGTACATTCGACCGCTACGATGCCGATATTTATGAGCATTATCATTTTATCTGTCAAAAGTGCAATAAGGTGTATGACCTCGCCATCAATCCGAAGGAGGACCTCGAGCAGATAGCTCAAGCAGAATCAGGACACCTGGTAGGCGGACACAAAATCGACTTTTTCGGTATCTGCAAAGAGTGTCGAAGAGATGAGCAGGCGCACAAGGCCTCTTGATATTTTTTTTGGCTTTAATTAGTAATCGTTACGATTATTGTAATATTTATTTTAGAAGGAGACAAAAATGGAAAACAACATGCCACTGTTAGGAGACAAATTCCCGGAAATGGAAGTAAAAACGACCCATGGTGTGAAGAAACTTCCCCACGACTACAAAGGAAAATGGATTGTGCTCTTTTCACATCCCGGAGATTTCACCCCCGTATGTACCACAGAGTTCGTATCATTCGCTAAAAAGGCGGAAGAGTTCAGTAAAGCCGGTGCGGAGCTTCTGGGGCTCTCCATTGACCAGGTTCACAGCCACATCAAGTGGACCGAATGGATCAACGACAAACTCGATGTAAAAATTCCCTTTCCGATTATCGCGGATGAGATGGGTAAAGTAGCCCAGACCCTCGGCATGGTACACCCCGGAAAAGGTACCAATACTGTTCGAGCCGTATTCCTCATCGACCCTAAGGGCCTTATTCGTTTGGTTCTGTACTATCCGCAGGAAATCGGACGGAACATGGACGAAGTACTCCGCTCTCTGAAAGCACTGCAGGTTTCCGACGACAATGGAGTAGCAACCCCGGCCAACTGGCCCGATAACGAACTGATCGGCGACCGTGTAATCATTCCGCCGGCCTCCACCGAGCAGGATGCGGAGAAACGCCTCAAAGAGTACGAGGGGTACGACTGGTGGTTTTGCCATAAATCACTGTAAAACGTAACAGCTAAACACACGGGGTGTCTTACCACTAGACACCCCTTTTTTTGTCTTTTATATTCTATAGATCGTGCCTAAAACAGCTGCACAGATGGTCGTTGATTACTCCGACCGCCTGCAGGTGGGCATACACCGTCACCGGCCCTACAAATGACATTCCGTAGCGCTTCAAGGCTGAAGAGACCTGCTCGGATAGTTCATTCTTCACCGGCATGTCTGCCTGGGTTTCAAGCTGATGATCTCGCACCTCGCCATTTGTAAAGGACCATAAAAACGCGTCGAAACTCCCCCATTCCCGGCGGATTTCGAGAAACGCCTGTGCATTTCGGACAGCAGATTCGAGTTTACGGCGGTAGCGAATAATTTCCGGATTCTCCATCAACCCATCAATATCCGCCGCGGAAAAGCGCGCGATTTTTTCAGGATCGAATCCGCAAAAAGCTTCGCGAAATGCTTCTCGCTTCTTGAGTACCGTCAACCAGGTCAAACCGGCTTGCATGGTTTCCAGCATCAGAAACTCGAAGTGTTTCTCCTCATCATGCAGAGGAACTCCCCATTCTTTGTCGTGATACTCCCGCAACAGCGGATGGCCTTCGGACCAGGGACAGCGAACTCTCATACGTGCATTATAACGATCTCGCCAAAAAAATACCTGACTAAAAAACTAAATTTGCATTATTTAAGAATTCCTAGCATAATCATAGCTATCGATAGTGGGAGGAAGCTATGAAATTAAACGGTAAACTTTTGATAATCCTGATTGTGCTCCCTTTAGTGCTACTACTTGGTGCCGGATATTTATCATTTATAACTCAGCGCGATATGCTGCAGGCTGAGAAAGAGCAGCAGACCCTGTTATACACGGAAAAGCTGGCCCTGAACCTCTCCAGCATCATGCAGCGCCAGCAGCAAATTCTGGAAGATTTTTCCAGAATTCCCTTTGTTCTGGATATGATGAAAGCGATGCCCGATTCGAACGAGCAATCGGTCTATCAGGCTATGCCGGAATACGAACCCTATTTAAAGGTAGCTAAATCCTTTGCCGAAGACCCGAAAATTGGCCTTATATACATGGCAGCGCCGCAGAGCCTGAATGCATTGGCAAATTTCTGGATCACTTTACCTCCGGACTACGATGCGCGTGAGCGACCCTGGTATATCGATGCCATGGAAAGCGGAGAGTTTGCCGTAACCGAACCGTATATAGACCAGTCCAATGATGAAGGGAATATCATTTTAAGCGCATCCATGCCGGTACGTGAGGACGGACAGATCATTGGGGTTTCAGCCATAGACATGACCCTGAACAGCTTAATAAGCTATCTGCAGGAAGAGACCGAATCGAGCGTGGGCGGGGTATATCTAATAGACCAAAAGAGCGGCTCGCTGATTTTCGGCGAAGACCAGGAAACTCTGTCGATCAGCTTCTCTGAACTGCTCGCCAACTTCGAAGTGCAGCAGCCTGAAGAGCTGCTGGGTAAAATCAGCGCAGAGGCGAATGGAATTACCAGCGTAACTGCAGCCGGCAACAACCTGTTTAAAAACAGCATCCTCGGTTACAAGCAGGTCGATCTGACTCCATGGACAGTTGCGGTGGCATACCCCAAAAGCGAGCTGCAAAAGCAGGTAATTAGACCGGTACTGCAGGCAACTGTGACCACCACACTTATTGTGATCGGTGTATTGGTGCTGGCATTCGTATTGATCAGTCGGATTATAGTACACTCGATTACTCTTACCACGAAAAATCTGCAGGAGATCTCGCAGGGGGCCCGCGACTTGACAGTTCAGATGGATGTTAAATCGAAGGATGAAATCGGTGTACTTGCAGAGTCATTCAACAGCTTCGTTGACCGCTTGCGAGAAATTATCACTACAGTGAAGGGTGATATGCAGTCGATCAATCAACGGCAGAGCGACCTGGCGGCCAACGCGGAGGAGACCGCCTCAGCTTCAACGGAAATCAGCTCTAACGTAAAGATTATAAACAAGGAAATCGAGCGGCTGGACAACGTAGTACAGGAGGGATCATCGGACATAGAGGAATTGCGACGCACAGTCGAGAAC
>CAZAMY010000353.1:0-3533 GCA_964485995.1 uncultured Sediminispirochaeta sp. | reverse complement strand
CAAAACAGGGCTGGTTCATTTCGCCTCCAAAGGCCTCAGCATGCATTTCGAAGGCCGGCAGTCGCATGCCAGCCTGCCAGAGGAGGGCATCAATCCCGCTTTTGCAGTCGCCAGACTCATCGAACCTCTCGAGAACATAAGCGATATCGCCGCGCAGCTCGAACTGCAGGGCACCGTCCTCTGCACGATTATCCAAGTGGACATCGGCGAAAAGGCCTTCGGCACCGCCGCCGGTTCGGGGCTGCTGCGCCTGACCCTGCGGGCCCAATACGAACAAGAGCTCGGGCGCCTTCAGCAGTACATCGAAAAGCAGGCCCGCGCAGAGTCGGCCCCCTACGGCCTGCACTACCGCAGCGAGGAGAGCGATGTGTTCCCGGAAACCGTGAATAACGGCGAAAGCATCCGGAAAGTGGCCGCCGCCTGCGACCAGCTCGGCATCCCTGTCGGCCATCTGCCGGACGCCTTCCGCGGCAGTGAAGATTTCGGCTACTACCTCAAGGACCGCAGGGGCTGCATCTTTTTCATCGGCAGCGGCGAAGAGAGCCCCGGCCTGCATACCACCGGCTTCGATTTTCCCGATGAGATCATCGAGCCGGCGGTGGAGATATTCAAGGCACTCATTTGACAGACTCGTAGGCGCAAGCCGGCAGACCGGCTGCCCGGCAATGTGACCGTAATGAAGGGACAATGAACGGATCAAGTTTTGCTTGGAAATAGCCGGACCTAATGGTAATATAGTCCCAACGTCACTATTAAGAAACGGCCTTCTCTGCTTACATCTAGCGCAGAGGCTTCTCAATTACACTCAGCACCTTTTAGCGCGTCGGCTTTCCTCTCAATGAAGGTAGACAGGAGGAAACGACTATGGCAAGCAAAGGGTGCCGAAAAACCTCACCTCAACAGCAAGTGCGGGTACATCGCTGTTTGAAAAAAGCACCGGCGGCCCTCGGGGCGCTGTTTTTCATACTATTCCTGTCTACCGCCGGTCCCGCTTTCACCGAAGAACGCATCGCCATGGTCGACTTTGTAGTCCACAGCGATAATCCGCAGTACTCCTTCCTCGGCAAAGGCATCAGCGAGATGATTGCCGTAGAGCTGTCTAAGAGCCCGGAGATAACCCTGGTCGACCGGGAAAAACGCGTAGAACTGATGCAGGAGGTGAAATTCGCCCTTTCCGGCCTGGCGGAGAACCGGGAAGAACAGATGCAAGTCGGAAGGATGCTCTCAGCCGACTATTTGGTTTTTGGCGAAATCGTGGATATGCCCCCGCAGCTTCTGATCAGTATCCGGGTCACGGAAGTCGAGTCGGGCGAAACGGTCTTTCGAGACTCGCTGACCGAGAAACCGGGCAACTACGAGTACATATCCGGTTACTTTGCCTCGGCAATTCTGAAGCACTTTCAGGTAAAAGTGGCCGAAAGTACCACGAGAAAAACCGTAGCAAGGCAAGAGAAAAACGAGGCTGCGGTAGTGGCCTTCTCCCGGGCTATCGAGGCCTATGACCGGAACGACACCCAGGAAGCCAAGCAGGAGCTGAAAGCCGCCAAGCAAATCGACCCGGATTATGAAGCAGTCAAAATATACCTGCAGAAAATCGAGAGCATATCGCCAAAGTTCCGGGTAGAGACGGACTACTACGCTCCTACCATCAACCCCGCCTATTTAGGAATGATAGATACAGACATGGCATATCTCTGGCTCGGCTCGTCCATATCCCCTCCCAGCGCAGACGAGAATGAGTACCAGGAGGTTGACGAGTATCTTTTCAAGGAGTATCCCTCTACAATTCGGAGTGGCTATTCCTTCCCGGTGGGCGACCGGTTCGGAATTGCAGTCGAGTACGACAGTGGCTGGGTAAACAACTGGATCAATGCACCTTACCAATATGAAGTCGACGGATCCCTCGATTCCGAATCGAAGAATGCGTACAGCGACAACGGAGCATCGGTATCCGCTGGCTACTCGATTACAGAAGCATTCAGCATAGGCTCGAGTATTCACCTGTTTGCATCGAATCCGCAGAGCGGCGGTACGGTAAACCTCGCCGAGGAAGATCTACGCTTTGGAGCAGGGCTTGGTTTTCTTTACTCGATCTCCGGAGGGAGGTACATCCTCGACTTGCAGGCTTCCTATGACAACGATACTGATTGGTATCTCGACGAAAAGGAGGGAAAACTGAAGCGCGGTTCCCTGCCCCTCATCATCGACGGTAGCCTCATCGCCTCATTTTTTGACAATCGGATCGTCACAGCCCTCAAAGGGATAGGCGACATCTATACCGATTCGCGGGGCGGCTACGCCCTGCGCGCGATACCCATGGCAGAGTTCTGGATTTTCCCATATCTCTCAATAAGAGGCGGCTATGAGTACGTGCATCTCCAGCAGTCCGGCAAGTTTACCATCGGCAGCGGCTTCCTGGCCGGCAGCTCGTTAAAACTGGCCGATTTCAGCCTTAATTTCAACTACACTCTACGGAAAAAGCCATCCCGTCAGGTGCCGGGTTACCTGATCGATGAGTCATATCTCCTGTTAGGCCTCACCTATGCTCCGAGCTGGGTAAAACGGAAGTGAGAACTGGTCCATAAGCTGCTAATTATCACCCCCAGAATGTAGCTTTTGCTACACCGGCATAACCGCATCGGACTGTAGAAAGTCACGCCGCCGTGCCCTCACGCCCCGCAAAAAAAAATTCAAAAAACCATTTGACAAAATCGGCGTATCTATGTATAGTAACACCCGATGAGCAAGAGAGTCTTTTTTGAAAACATTTTATCCATGTACTCTTGGTGGTGGCAGAACAGCGGAGAGGCACCGCGTTCTGGTCCACGCTAAACAAAGCGTATTCCGGTAAGTCCGCGAGTGGTCCTCTCAATTAGAGGTAACCGCCCGCGGTTTTTTTATGGCGAAGTAGAGCCCGGGCCTGTACGGTACCGGGCTTTTTTTTATGCCGCGCCGGCGGCAGACATGGCACCGGAGGCCGAGACAAACCGGCCAACCGGCGGCGGCCGGCCGCGACGCCCGCACAGAGCGCCTCCGGGCCGAGCAAAACAAAAGGAGAAACGACATGAAATCAGACGGACGAATCTTTCAACTCTCAACCGCGGACATCCCCAAGCAGTGGACCAACATCATCCCGAACCTGCCCGAGCCGCTGGCGCCGATGCTCAACCCGGCCGACGGCACCCCGGTCCCCCTTGAAGCCATGCAGTCCATCTTCCCCGACAACCTCTTAGAACAGGAGGTCAGCCAGCAGCCGGAAATCGACATCCCCGAGGAAATCCTGGAGGCCTACTCGCTCTACCGGCCGACCCCGCTCATTCGCGCCAAGTTTCTGGAAAAAGCCCTCGGCACCCCCGCCAAGATCTTCTTCAAGCACGAAGGGGTCAGCCCCACCGGCAGTCACAAACCCAACACCGCCATTGCCCAGGCCTACTACAACAAACAGGCCGGCATCACCCGCCTGACCACCGAAACCGGGGCCGGCCAGTGGGGCAGCGCCCTCTCCTTCGCCGGCGGGCGCTTCGGCATGGACA
>CAZAMY010000352.1:0-3542 GCA_964485995.1 uncultured Sediminispirochaeta sp. | reverse complement strand
CCCGTGCCAGCGTAGCCAGCAACGGGCGCGACACACAACCGGGCCCCCCGGCTGCACATCTGCAGTCCCGGGGGGCCAGTTTTTATAACAGCGGCAGCCGCTTCTGCGTCCGCACGGCCTGCAGCCAGGCGGCGGCGCCCCGCCGCTGAACAAATTTCAGCACCTTCCGAAACCCCTTCCCGTACACCCGGTCGGTCTGCCGGCGCATCTGCTCTATCTGGTACTCCGCTTCGTAGCTGCGCTTGGCTCGCAGCACCAGGTAGGCGGCCATATTGCAGCTGCCCTCCTTGAACCAGCGGGCCGCATCCGGCCGGCCGTTCAGATGGATCCAGGCGTGCATCAGCTCATGGGCGGCGGTGGCCAGAAAGGCCTCGTAGGGCAGCCCCTCCAGGATAAACACCTGAATCTTCAGCTCGATAATCCGTCCAGTCCGCCGGTCGGTCCGCCGCCCGGCCTGGGTAAAGCCCAGCTCATTGCCGCTCTTGGAGTACTTGCGCAGGGTCTGCCGGTCGAGCAGACTGAACTTCGGCCGAAAGGGGCGCAGCAGAATCCCGTGCTCCTCCATCAAATCGTGCGCCTCGTTCAGCACCGCCAGCCCCGCCCCCTTGCTCTCGATAGCGCGGTCCCGGCACAACTTGCAGATCATCCGCCCGTCGGAGTAGCGGCTGCCCCCGCCGGTACTCCGCTTCGAAATCAGCCGCCCGCAGTAGTAACAGGGCTGGTGGGTCCTCTCATGGCCCCTGTGATAGTTGTTGCCCCAGTAATCGCGGATATAGCTGCCCTCAATCGGCTGCCCGCAGACCGCACACTCCAGGCTCTGTAGAGACTTCGCTGCGCTCATACCCCGAATATAAGCCCGGCCCGGCACAGCCGACAAATCCAGCCGCATATTATAAAACTTGTTATCAGCAGCCCTGCACCGCCGGGCGGACGGTCGGGGCCATCGGCATCTGAAACACCCGAGGTTGCCGGTAGAGGGCCGCTACTATTTTGTGTGAAAACGCTGCATATCATAATATTTAGCGTTTTTAAACCACAAATAGTATAACAAACGGAGTGCAGCGCCCTATCACGCCGTATCTGCCAATTCTTGACATACATATGTCACAATAGTATCTTTATGTCATGAGAACCACAATCCGTATGCAGGATCAGCTGCTGCAGGCGGCCAAAAAGCGGGCCCTGGCCGAACACAAAAGCCTTACCGCGTTTATCGAAGAGGCGGTACAGGAGAAGCTGGCCGCTGCCCAGCCGGCCCACCAGGCGGCCGAGAACGAACCGTTCTATCTGCTCACTTTTCAAGGGCGCGGCACTTATCCGGATGTTGAACTTGATGACAACGCGGAGCTGCGCGATAAGATGGATCGGTAGATGTATCTCTTCGATGTAAACGTCTGGGTGCATGCCCACCGCGAGGATTCGACCCGCCACAGCGAAATCGCCCCTTTTGTCCGGGACGTCCTGAACAGCTCCAAACCCTTCGCGCACTCGCCGCTCGTTTTGAGCGGTTTTCTACGGGTAGTAACTCACCCGCGAGTCTTCACCCTGCCTACCCCATTCGACACCGCCATGGCCTTCGCCGACTCCATCTCCGGCCACCCCCGCAGCTACCCGGTCCTGCCGGGCGCGGCGCACTGGAACATCTTCACCCATCTCTGCTATGCCGCCAAACCCTCCGGAAACCGCTTCCCGGATGTGTTCCTGGCCGCCCTGGCCATCGAATCCGGCTGTACCTTCATCACCTGCGATCGCGGCTTCGAGCAGTTTCCGGGTCTTGCACTCAAAATTTTATAAAACGTGTTATCAGTAGCCCCGCACCGCCGCGCGGACGGCCGGGGCTATCGGCATCTGAAACACCCATGCCGGGCTGCCTTACACCGGCTCCATTCCGGCCACTACATCGCGGTAGAAGTAGAAACTGTCCTTCGGCACGCGGCGCTGGTTTACATAGTCGCAGTAGACGATGCCGAAGCGCTGCTCGTAGCCGAAGGCCCACTCGAAGTTGTCGATAAAGCTCCACAGAAAGTAGCCCTTCAGGGGTACACCCTCGGCGATTACCCGCCGGCAGACGTCGAAGTGGCGGCGCAGGTAGTCGATGCGCTGCGGGTCACGGCACGCCAGCCCGTCGGGGCTCAGGCGGTCGGGGAAGGCCGCCCCGTTCTCGGTAATGTACAGCGGCAGGTCGCCGGTCTCCTCGGCCACCCAGCGGATGTGGCGGTAGAAGCCCTCCGGGGTAATCGGCCAGCCCATGGTGGTGCGATTCTGGTACTGCTGTACCATTCGAAAGCCCTCCGGCTGGTCGGGGGCCGCTTCCGCCGCATCTTCCCAGTAGTAATTCAGGCCCAGAAAATCGATCGGCTGGGCGATGGTCTCCATGTCGCCCGCTTCCACCGGCATCCTCACTTCCGGATACGCATCCAGATGGCGCTGCGGGTAGCTGCGGCCGAGGATCGGGTCCAGGAACATGCGGGTGCTCTGGTCGGCGGCCCGGTCGGCGGCGGTAATGTCCTCCGGCCGCCGGGTGGCCGGCCGCGGGGTAAACAGGTTCAGGGTAATGCCGATCTGCGCCTCGCTGCCCGCCGAACGCCTCCTGAAAGACTCTACGGTTTTTCCGTGGGCCAGCAGCAGGTGATGGATGGCCCGGTAGGCCGCCGGCCGGTCGGTGCGCCCCGGGGCGTGGACGCCCGCATGGTAGCCGAGGATCGAGGTACAGAAGGGCTCGTTAAAGGTGATCCAGTTTTTTACCTGCGGAAAGAGCTCGAAGCAGCGCTCGGCGTAGGCCACGAACTTCTCGACCATAAAGCGCTCCGGCCAGCCGCCGGCATCCTCCAGCTCCTGCGGCAGGTCCCAGTGATACAGCGTCACTGCCGGCTCGATGCCGCCCGCCAGCAGCTCCTCGATCAGGGCGGTGTAGTACTCGTAGCCCTTCTGATTCAGCTGATCGCCGCCGCCGGGAAACAGGCGCGACCAGGAGAGGGAGAAGCGGTAGGAATCCAGTCCTAACTGCCGCATCAGGGCGACATCCTCGCGGTAGCGGTGATACTGGTCGCAGGCCAGGTCGCCGGTGTGTCCGTGGGCAATTTTGCCGGGGGTGTGGCTGAAGGTGTCCCAGATGGAAGGGGTGCGGCCCTCTTCGGCCACCGCCCCCTCCACCTGGTAACTGGCGGTGGCCACGCCCCAGGTAAAGTCGTCGGGAAATTGTCCAGTAGTAATATGTTGTTTCATCTGCGTTGCTCCTGTAGGGTTTATCTTATAGAATGTAAGCCTAGAGATATCAGCATGAGGTGTCAATAGAGTGAGCAACACACACACAGCCGGTGCAGCCGGCCCGGGCGAACAGACCCGGTATCGGCGCCCCCTCTTCCCCTTCGCAGCCCTGGTGGGCCAGCCGCGCCTGAAGGCAGCCCTGCTGGCCAACGCAGTCGATCTCTCGATCGGCGGGCTGCTGATCCGCGGCGAAAAGGGCACCGGTAAAACCACCATCGTCCGCGGCCTGGCCGAACTCCTGCCGCCGCTGCAGGCGGTACAGGACTGTCCGTACC
>CAZAMY010000351.1:0-3556 GCA_964485995.1 uncultured Sediminispirochaeta sp. | reverse complement strand
CAATTGGGATGATCAATTTGCTTTTCTGGACACCCCCTTTCTGTGGAGGAACTTGGATCACTGGCAAGCTGGTATGAAAAGCGAGGTTTTTGATTCTCTCGAAGCAAATGTACGGGAAAGAGGCGTTCGAATTCTTGGTTACGCTGGTGGAGGTCAGAGAAACCTGATTCTGAGCAAAGAAATTAGTTCTGTCCAAGAGCTGCCATCGATCAAAATGCGCGTACAGGGCTCACCTATTCAGGCCCGGGTTTTCAATGCAACTGGTATCCAAGCCACTCCGATGGATTATCTGGAAGTGTACAATGCAATAAAAACCGGTGTAATCGATGGGTTGGAAAATGAAGCATCATCCCTCATCACGATGAAATTCTATGAAGTGGCACCTTATATTGTACTTACAAATCACACAATCACCATTCGTCCCCTCTGTTTCAGTGAGAAAAGATTCAATAGCTTCCCGCAAGAGCTTCAGGAAGCGATTCAGAAGGCCGGTGTCGAAGCTTCTGCCTGGGCACGAGAAGAAGAAGTGTCAGCTGCCCCCAAAATACTAAATAAACTCGAAAGCGAAGGTAAGATAACAACTATTCCTTTTGAGGAAGGTGCAGCTAAGATGAGAGAGAGAGCACTACCGGTAATTGAAGATTATGCAGCCGAACTCGGTGTTGCAGAAGTGTATGAAAATATAAAAACTATCCGATAAGCATTAGTAGAGGAGGAGGCAGAGACATATTTCTGCCTCCTCTATATTGCTTTGAACAGATAGAGGAGTTCTGATATTGATGATGGCGCTTAAACAACAGTATTTCAAATTGATGAAATATGTAGCCAAGGGACTTGAGCTGCTGCTTACAGTACTGATGATTACACTGCTGGTATCAGTAGCATTGCAGATTATCGGCCGCTATGTACCTTTTGTACCGCGTTTTTTATGGACTCTTGAGGTGTCTAATTTTTCATTGATCTGGGCTATTTTGATCGGCGCTATGCTGGCTACAAAAGAACGGACACATTTCTTTGTGGATCTTATTCCTGAATCAGTGGAAGAAAAATTTGGATTATTTCTCGAGATTATATATTTCGCAGCGATGTTTACCGCAGCCTTGGTTTTCATCGTGTATGGGGTTCCCTTTCTACGTTCGGGACTTGCACAAAAATCCCAGTTTACCGGATTGAACTTAGGTTTTATACATGTGTCGGTTCCGGTAGCGGGAGTCGTATGGATCATGTTCTTGATTGAGCAATTACTACACAAACATGGGGAGTAGGTGATGTCGGCAACCTTTGTATTTGCAACACTTTTCGGATTACTAATTGTGCTGATTCTGTTGAGAGTCCCGGTTTCATTTTCCTTAGCTCTGGCGGTACTGCCGATTTTATTTCTTGCAGATCGTGTAACCCCAGTGATGTTACTCCAGAGGATGATGCGTTCCTACGGTTCGTTCATTCTGTTATCGGTGCCGTTTTTTATTCTGGCTGCCAAAATAATGAATTCTTCAGGAATAACGCAGCGCCTCATTCGTATGGCTAATGTATTAGTAGGTTGGCTCCCTGGAGGACTGGGGCATATCAATGTTGCTGTAAGTATGCTGATTGCCGGTATTTCCGGCAGTTCACAGGCGGATGCAGCCGGTATTGGTTCGGTACTGATTCCGGCGATGATAAAACAAAAATATGATGCCCGCTTTACCGTTGCTGTTACCGCGTGTTCGGCTGTGATGGGAACTATCATTCCGCCGAGTATCAATATGGTAGTCTGGGGCGGGGTGTTAAATGTGTCGGTAGGCGCGCTTTTTTTAGCCGGAATCTTACCGGGAATCATCCTGGGCCTTTCTCAGATGGGACTGGTTGCGGTATTTGCGTACAAGCGCAAATATCCGGTTGAAAGTAAAGTCACTATGCCGGAGTTTGTAAGTGCATCTAAAGATTCCGTACTTGCAATGCTCACTCCCATAATAATTATTGGAGGTATTGTTGGCGGCATAGTTACACCTACCGAGGCCTCCCTCGTAGCGGTACTGTATTCAGCACTATTGGGATTTTTGGTCTATAAATCTCTGAAACACACCGACATTGCCCCGTTACTGCTGGAAACCATTAAGCTGGCATCGATTGCCCTGTTTGCAGTTGGGACCGCCAGTATTTTCGGCTGGGTTTTGGGCTTCTTTCAGATTCCGCGTTATCTAATAAGCATAGTAAGTACTATAACCACCAATCCCACGGGTGTTTTATTTATTGTGGCGGCGATTTTTCTTCTGGTTGGATCCTTTATGGATGCTATTCCGGCGATAGTAATTCTCGGCCCACTACTAAGACCGATGGCAGAGGCTGTACAGATACACCCCTTGCATTTTTCAACAGTAGGCATTGTTGCGTTGGGCTTTGGGTTGATTACTCCCCCATACGGACTCACCCTTCTTATTTCCAGCCACATAGCTGGTATCAATTCGATGGAAGCTATGCGCGAGGTGGGTGTATTCCTGTTTGTCATGATGCTGGTATTGGTGGCACTGATTATTTTTCCATCGATAAGTCTTTTTATTCCCAGATTATTAGTTCCGCAACTATTCTAAATATACGTAAGGAAAGCAAAGCATGCAAAAAATCAACTTTGATGTACAACTGTTATGTCCGGATGACTATTCTGAAAACAATGAGTTTCGCTCAATGTTAAAATCAATTTCTGAAATGGGGTTCACGGGCATCGAACTGAACTGTGCAAACCCGCTTCGAATGAATGTGAACAAGTTAAAAAGAGTATTTGAAGAAGAAGGTATGAGCATTAAAAATTTTGCCTCAGGCTATACTGCGAAGAATAAGCATCTCAGTTTGACTTCTGATGACAATACTATTCGTGAACGTTCTTGTGAAGCGGTAAGACTATGGCGTCGGCATTTTGATGGAACCGGTATTGAGGTGATACTCGGGTTCATCAAGAGCGATCCCCGTTATGATGGGAAACTCGGTGCAGAGGAGCGATTGAAAAAATCATTCGATGAAATACTCTCAAATGAGAATGGTTCCGATACAAAGCTCATTTTGGAAGCCACAAACCGTTATGAATCCCATGTGATTAATAGAGTAGACGAGGCGGCCGCCTTTATTCGCGATTACGCGGCTGAAGGTCACAGTATTCTACCGGATACGTATCACATGAACATTGAAGAAATCGACATGTACAAACCCCTGGAAGAGTATCTGCACTATATTCATAAAATTCATTTCTCAGATAATAACCGCTATTTTCCGGGTCTTGGTAGAATTGATTTCAATGAAATGCATACGAAGTTGCAGAGTCTGAATTACCGAGGGCGTGTTGGACTGGAGGGAAATACTAAAGATAGTCTGATTGAAGATTTGACTCATTTTCCAATTATGCAATAAATCAGGCTTCCTATAATCCTCAAGACCTAATATATTAGAACTATCATGATAGCGATACTCAAACTGATCCTGCCGATTTTTCTGTTGATTGCCGTGGGGGCAGTTCTGCGGGCCGCAAAAATTGCCGATGAGACCTGGGTGGAGGTGCTTAACCGCTACGGGCTGTACATCGGCT
>CAZAMY010000350.1:0-3569 GCA_964485995.1 uncultured Sediminispirochaeta sp. | reverse complement strand
GCTCTTCTTCATTCTCAAACTCTGCTATACCATTACCACCTACCTTCTCCCAGTGATCAAAATAATGTCCTGAATTAGTAGCTACTACGTTAACTGAATAAGAATCACCATGTTCAATAGAAATTACTTCATCAGGTCCAGGTTCCGGAGTACAATAATATGTATCACTGAAGGATAGAGAGTAGACTTCAGGCTTGAAATATGCGCGCACCTCTCCATCTCCGTTTAATATCACCTGGGCACTGCTATCAAAAGCATTGGAACCCATTGCCCAAGAAACATTATCGGTGATCTCCCATTCCAGGAAATCATATCCAGCTTCGGGTTCGGCATTTATAGAGAACTGTTCCCCGTGAAGAACGGACACATCGCCATTAGGAGAAACTGTGCCTTGAGTAGTGTCGTTGGAAATCATGGTGAGCGTATAATTCTTCTTTTTGAATAAGGCTTCAATTTCAACATCTCTATCCTCCAATATAACAGTAGTGTCTTTGGAGTATTTATCAGTAATAGCGGCAACCCCTGATACTATATGCCAGTTTTCAAAATCATACCCAACATTAGATTCCGCTGATATTGATTGTGTAGCTCCGGGAGCCACTGATACCGGACTCGAAGGGCTTACACTACCGTGACCATCGGCTGATAGGGTGAGTTGATATGTAATAGTGGTAAATTTAGTTTCGACTGTAGCTGGGCCATTTACAAGAGTGATATATGTATACTGAGCTCCCGAATCTTGCAACTCAGGTATACCGCGTGTTGTGGTCCAGCCAGCAAAATAATAGCCCGCATCAGGATTAGCTTTGATCTCAAAGGGTTCTCCGATAATTACATCCGGCACCTCTCCGTAAGGATTGCTTGAACCCCCTACAGAAGAATTCACCGTAAGAGAAGAAGAAAACAGTGCACGAACTTCCGCTTGTTTATCTTGCAGAGTTACAGCTGTTTCCCTTTTCTTTGAATCCTCGATATTTGCTTTACCGGAAATCACGACCCATTCAACAAAATCACACTCTTCTGAAGCAGTTGCCTCAATAGTCTTCGATTCTCCAAGACTTATTTCAATAGTTCCTGACGGATATACTTCACCACCACCCAGGGTGGATAATTTCAAATAGTTTTTACTTTTTGCCTCATCGACTGCTTTTTTTACCTCTTGGTATAAGTCGATCGGCCCGGGACAGGAGAGTGCAGCTATACTTATAATTATAATAGTGCATACTCCCACTATTCGTATTAATATACTCTTCATTTTCATTCCTCCCAAATCATCACCGAATACATACTATGTATATCTGTTGCCCGTGCTCTTTCTTTCTCCTGGTTTCCCAAATAATCGAAGCGTTGTGCCAGATCGGGAGATACACTGCTTAACCGTTTGTGCGTGTTGCTTGCAGATTTGTATTCCTCCTTGGCGTATTGAACCCGGGCCATACCCAGCAGCGCCGCACGGTTGTCGGGGGCGGCTTCGAGCACCTGGCTGTAGGACCGGTGTGCGGCGGCATACTCTTTCCGGAGGTAGGCAAGATTCCCCAAATTCACCAGCGCCGGTATGTAATTACTCTTTTGTGCAATTGCCGTTTGGAACTGTTCTTCTGCTAATTCGTGGCGGCCATAGCGGGCATAGAGTACCCCCAGACTGTTGTGGGGGCGAGCATCGTCTGGGCGAGAGCGGATGAGGGACTTCAACTCGCCCTCCCGGGCGGCAATCTCCCGGCTGACAAAGTGGTCCAGCTCGTTGCGGAAGGCGTTGGCCACTGTCGCTCGAAGGGGAATGTCCACCTGGTAGACGGAGATGTCGAAGGCCACCGGCTCATAGTTTCTCCAGGCTTCGGCGGTGGCAAAGAATCCGGCGCGGCCCATAGGCTCGTGCTCGCGCCACTGCCGCGCCCCTTCGGTCCAGGCGGTCAGGAAACCCTTATTTAACAGAGTTGTCTCTACCGGCACCCAGACCGAACCGTCCTCCCGGCGAATAAGCTCCCCGTTACGGGAGAAGGCGTGGGGGGCCTCGCTGTTATTCTTCTCCAGACAGAAGGCGGTGTAGATGTGCCCAGGGACTGTAATGAAGGCGGTGGACACGCCCACAGCTTCCAGGAGGGCCGCATAGGTGGCCGAGAGATCGTCACAGTCGCCGGCACGGTACTGCAGGGTCTGGCGGGGAAATTGGACAGTATCTACCGCATCAGCATCGGCGGAAAACTCGGCATAGGCACTGGAGGGGTCCACTACATAGGAGCAGCGGTGCTGTTGTAGGGCAGTGAAGAGGGCCATTGCCAGCTGCAGCTCCCTGTTAATGGCAGGGATGTCCTGTTCATCGATGATGGAGGCGATGTTGCGGGCGAAGCGCTGGATCTCCTCATCCCGGGCAGTGACAAAGGCAGCGATTTTCTGATCGTCGTCCCAGCGTAGGGCGTTTCGGTCATAAGTATTAAGGGTAATCACCTCTGTGTCAGCTCCGGAGCGGCCTGATACCTTGTACTCGGCATCCAGCTCGGCGGCCACCTTCGCTCCTTCGGTAATTGAAAGGATTTCTTCGGTGAAGAGGGCATAGATGTCAATTTCCAGCTCGCCCCCCGGGGCGAGCTGCTCTACTCTGGCGCTTATTTTTGGGGCGTCCATGAACTGCCTTAGGCTCAGTCGAATCTCCAGGTCTTCTATTGCCCGGCTGCCCTTGTTTACTACTTTGACGCTGCCGATGGGGTGGTCGTCGTAATGCTTATAGAGCACAGGAAAGACCCGGTCCAGGCTGACAGAGGTGAAACGTATGTAACCGTCCAACGGTGTGGCTCCAGCTGGGGCGAAGTCGGAACGTGGAATGGCAGCATTGCCCGGCCCGCCTAATCGTAGTGTGGTACCGATAGAAAGAGATAGGCCATCGTAAAGATTCACATAGGAATCGTAGCCAAGGCTTAGCTCGAGCTGCAGATCGGGAGACAGGAGAAAACCAGCTCCGACACCGGCGCCGTATGACAGGCCCATCGCATCCCCAGAGGCACTGCCGGTGAGAGCCCCGTAGAAGCCTCCGGCGTAAGCTCGGGTAAAGAGAGATAAGCGGCTAGCCGCAGGCAACGAGGCTTGTGCCCCCAAACTTGCCCGCAGCAGTGTGAGGTTGGAGGATGCGGCAAAGCCGTTTTCGCCGAGGTCCAGCGGAATGAAAGCGTAGCCCGCTTCTACCGTCGGGGTGATCAGCCCAGCTGCAGGAAGACCTATCATTCCTTGAATGCGCCCGCCTATGCCTAAGTTGTAGCTTTCAGCTCGACTACCTAGGGGTAAGTAGGTTTCAGGACTTGCCTTCATTCCAGTACTGAGACTTTCCTCGGCACCGCACAACGCAATCAGTACCGCTGTTAACAGAGCTGTCAATACCCTTCGTCTCATACACACCTCCGTAGCCGATTAGTCTGCATGGCTAACATATTCAACAACCGTTGCAAAATCGTTGCATGCAGTGATTCAATCATACTTCTAATTAATTTTATGCTCGTTAAATAGTCACAACATCGGGGAAACATGCGTAGTTTTCATTTTTTTTAAGTCAGAAGTGTAGTCAAAAGACCGTTCGACTA
>CAZAMY010000349.1:0-3577 GCA_964485995.1 uncultured Sediminispirochaeta sp. | reverse complement strand
TGCGCCGCTTCTATGGCCGCATTCATAGCCAGAAGATTAGTCCGGTCAGCAACATCCTCGATAACCTTTATCACCTCGATTATTCGCTCGGAGGAACTCGATATCGAGTGAAAGGCCTCAACTGTAGAACGCATTCTATCGGCCGCCTCTTCGGCAATCTGTACCAGCCCCTCCACCCCGGCCTGCTTCTGCTGTGTTGAGTTCGCAGTAGTCTCCACCTGAGCTCCAATCTGTTCGGTGGCGGTGGTAGCATTTTGAATGGCTTCTGTCTGCTGCCGCATACTCTCCTGAACGGAGTTCTTCGATTCCATTATCCGGCTGTGACCGCTTTTTGTCTGTTCGGCATCGTTGTCCAGCCCCTGCATCTCCCCCTGCATCTCCCTTAATTGGTCGGCGATAGTCTGCGCAACATCGGAATTGATGCGGGCATGAATCTGCAGTTGTTCGCCTACATTAAAACTGCTGGAGGTTTGGTCTAACAAACTCTTCAGTTGAGTGTACTGCCGGCGCGCCTTTTCCGCAGTGCTCTCAATCGTATTCAAATTTTTGTGCTGTAGATGAAAGATTTGAAAAATAAAAATTGCACTAAAACCCATGAGAATGAAAGACACAATAAACTCAGAACCGTCATACATCCCGGAAGAGACCTCTACACCCGGTACGATTCTAAGAAAATTGTGAAGTGCATGAGAGGCGATTCCGAACAGCAGAGCTCCGACCACCTGCCAGTAATGGTAGGCCAGAAGCGGCAGGGTCAAGAAGGCCGGTACCATATATGTAGAGTGCATGTAGATATCCTTTGCACTCTCAATCTCCCGGACGTAAAAGAGGCCCGAGGCGGCAATGCAGAAGAGTACGATGGTACTTATACTCGCGGTTCTAAAACTGCCCCTTAGAATCGATACGCAGAGAAAAACCAGCAGCAGACTCACGCCGAGCTCAATAATCCCCATCAAAAGATACCCGCCGGAAATGCGGAGCACTCCCAGAGCCAAGAAGCCGATACATAAAAGCGCATCCAAGAACAGAAGCGAAACCGCTTTTTCCTGAATAATCACATTTTCATGAGCATATTTATTGTAGAGATACGAAACCACAGCCGCTCCTTTTCTCTTTTTCTGTCAAGATAGTCGGGTTATTTGTCGCCCTCTTTCGGCACAATACAGATAAATACAAAGTTTTCTGTTCCGCGGTTCAAAAGTTGATGGGCTTTTCCTCCGGGTACGAAGGCCGTCGAGCCGCCCTCGACCTGGTGATCGGTACCGTCGAGATGGAGGGTACCCTGTCCCTCAACTATATACAGAATATGCGGCCAATCGTGGTCATGCCGCGGCGTATATCCGTCCTTTCCCAGAGTGAACATGCGCATTACATAGTCTTCCCAACCCTGCTCGGGTCCGATCAAAACCTGTTTACTTACATTATTCAACGCCTCGCCGCTCAACTCTTTTCCCGAAATTTCATTTCTGTGTGATACAAACATATAAGCTCTCCTTCTTTCCATTTTTAATCTTAATTTTTTCAGGGCAGACTCTCACAAGCTCTCCCGTCACCATCAGCTTTCAGAACGTCGCACGCCTCTTCTCCAATTCCACGGAGCCACCGGATCATCCTGCTTCCACAGGCCCTTTCCGGCAGCCCGAGCCTGCTGCTCAAGCTCTTGAAGGCGGATATCCTGCGGGGCGTATTTACGATACCACCAGGCGTACCCGGCTGCAACCAGCGCCTCATTCAACTGCGCCCCGTCCGTTTCTCTATACACAATACCCACTATCCGGCCATACCTGTCGATATCCACAGCTTCTACTCTAACCTGTCGATCATAGACCATAGAAGCGGTAAATTTCTTAGCCTGCTTACCGTAGGCTTGCCGGCTTTCCGGGGTATCCACCCCATGCAGCCGCACTGTCACTTCACTACCCCTGCGCAGTACATCGATAGTATCCCCGTCGGTAATCCCCACTACCCTGCCCACAAACTCTTCGGCTGCCGCCGCTGAAAGCGCGGTTGCCGCACACAAGAGAATCAGCACAAACTGTTGGACTTTTCTATGCATACACTTCCGGTTTCAGAGTTGCAATGTAGGGTAGATTTCGATATTTTTGACTAAAATCTATACCGTACCCGACGATAAACTCATCCGGGATGTCAAAGCCTTTGTAGTCCACCTCTATCGCAACCTTTCTTCGCTCAGGCTTATCGAGGAGGGTACAAATCCTGAACGATGCCGGCAGCCTCGCTTTTAAGTTTTCAGCGAGATAGTGCAGCGTCAAACCGGTATCGATCAAATCCTCGATCAGCAGTACATGCCGGTTTTCAATAGGATAATCTAAATCTTTTAGAAGCCTCACAACCCCCGAACTCTCGGTTGAGTTTCCGTAACTGGCGGCAGCGATAAAATCGATTTCTAATGGTATGTCTATGTGGCGAATTAGGTCTCCCAGGAATACATTCGCACCCTTGAGCACCCCGATCACCAGCAACTCCTTGCCCTCATAATCTGTAGTTATCTGTTTTCCAAGCTCACTCACTCGCTGCTCGAGATTTTCAGCCGTAAAAAGCACCTCTTTTACATGGTCGTGCACGTGCCCGCTCCTTCTGCTACCGCGATTGCCCATATTATATACGCTGAACGGCTGAAACGCAAAGCCTAAGTGTATTTGTCTTGCATTTGCCGTTGCCCGTTGATTTTACTATGTTAAGAACACACACATTAAGGAGGTTGCAATGGAACTGAGTTCAAAGAAGATACTTGCCTTAGTACATGAACAATTCGAAGATCTGGAACTGTGGTACCCGGTACTTCGCTTGAGAGAAGCCGGGGCGGAAGTTGTGCTGGCCGGGGAGAAAGCCGGCCAAGAATATGCCGGCAAACACGGCGTTCCGGCTACTGCCGACATAGCCTATTCTTCGGTAAAAGCAGCGGATTATGACGGGGTACTCGTCCCCGGCGGGTGGGCACCAGATAAACTGCGGCGTTATCCGGAAGTACTAGAGTTCATCCGCGGGTTTGACAAAGCCGAAAAACTCATCGGGCAGATTTGTCATGCCGGCTGGGTACTCATTTCAGCTGACATCCTCAAAGGCCGTCAGGTTACCAGCACCCCTGCCATCAAGGACGACTTGATCAACGCCGGTGCAATCTGGAAAAACACCGACGTGATCAGAGACGGCCACATCATCTCCAGCCGCAGACCCCCCGACTTGCCGGCCTATCTGCGCGAGGTGATTGCTTTTCTGCAATAACTCGCTGCAGTGATGCAGCTGATTTGATTCATTCCATCAGTAGTCGTACCGGTAGGACAAGGCCACCCGGCGAAAATACCAGTAGGTGGGACTGCCGGTATCGACTTTTCTGTATGAAAAATGTGCATTACCGATCGATTCATCGGTGTAGTCCCGCCCCCGGGCGAACTGGCATTGAAGGGTGAGGGAGTGCTCTTTGTTCAGTTGATACACCAAAAACGGACCTATGTACAGCTTGATAAAATCCGAGCCCCAGCCGCCAGAGTCCATAGAGGAAACATTCTGTTTGGTAATGCGCTGTTCAGTCTCCACTAGAAGTCCCGCAATTTCC
>CAZAMY010000348.1:0-3591 GCA_964485995.1 uncultured Sediminispirochaeta sp. | reverse complement strand
CAAACGGTCGCCGGCTTCGTGGCCGTACGTGTCATTTACCTTTTTCAGGCCGTTGATATCCACGAACCCGACTGTAAAACCGCTTCCATTTGAAGAACACTGTTCAAATGTACGGTTCAAGGTTTCCATACCGGTTCTGCGGTTGAGTGTTTGGGTCAATTCATCTACCCGTGCCCGGCGGTTGACGATTTCATGCCGGATCTTCTGCTCGGTAATATCATCCTTGAAGGCTATATAGCTGATAGTTCTCCCACGCCGGTCTTTTACCGGTGAAATCAGAGCCGACTCCCAATACGAACTCCCGTCTTTGCGACGGTTCAGGAATTCTCCTTGCCATTCCCGGCCTGACCGGATAGTCCCCCACAACTCTGAATAAAACGCATCATCATGGTGACCGGATTTGAGCAGCGAAGAACTCGACCCGATGACCTCCCGGCGTGAATATCCGGTCAATTTTTCAAAACTGGGGTTTACGTATTCTATCCGGCCTTCGGAATCTGTCATTAGCACCGTGCTCGGTGACTGTTCTACGGCTGTGAACAGTTTGCGTAGATCCGTCTTTAATGCAGCACCGGTATGATAATTGAGAAACAACGCACAGGCAATGATGATAATGATCAGCAGAAACAGTGATGATTTTATAAAGAAGTATTTTTGCTGCGGATAAAAGAAAGCTGCGGCTTCGGTATCGGCTACTGAAACCAGTTTCCAGCCCATCACCGAGAGGGGCTCCGCATGCACCACGAGTTCATCAGATTCGTTAGAGTCGCCTTGCAGCTCGAATCCGGCCGGTAGAATACCCTCGGCTTTCAGGGAGAGACCTTCATACTGACGGGTTTTCGAAAGCCGCTCCAACAGCTCCGCTCCCAGCGGATACAGACCGGAATAGAGCCACTCATCCCGGTTGGTGGCGATCACTACTCCGTTCTTACTGACCAAGGCCAGGGGAAGCTCTTTAGAATGAATTGTGTATTTCAAGAAAGCCGGGTTAGATTTTAACACTACGACCCCAACAGTACTGTTTACTACTCTCAGGGGGGCACTGAAGTAGACGCCGATCTCCTCGGTCGTAATTCCATAGGCGAAGCCTACATGCGGATTCCCTTGAACCGCGTTTTGAAAATAGGGCCGGAACTCATAACTCTGCCCGACCATTGCAGATGCTTTGTCGCTCATGCCGACTGCCGCAGTACAGACCCCTTCGGTATTTAGTACGTACGCTATCTCGGCGCCGGTACTGTGGAGCGCCAAGTGCAACACCCGGTTGACCGGAACCTGCTCTGCCTGCAGAGCCTCAGTAAGGAGCGGTGACGAAGCCAGACCGGACACGTACTCACTGTATTTCGAGAAAAAACCCAGTTCAATATCCCGCACTACAGCCGCAGAAACATTTTTTTGTTCCTGCTCCAGGTTCTCACGGGTAACCCGCTCGATTCCGTTCAACTGCATAAACACAGCTCCGACAGTTGCCGCTAGGAGTATTCCGATACCGATAATCAGCTGACTGTACTTTTTTGAAATTTTTTTCATCCTAATTACTCTTGTCTCGAGATTGATGGAAGTGAAGCGGCGGGTGTACTACTTATGTGTGCTACAAACTTACACTAAACGCAGAATTTCATCTACCAGTTCCTGCTCCTTAAAGGGTTTGGTGACGAATCCGTCCATTCCCGCTTCACTGCACTTGCGGCGATTGTCATCGTCAGCATACGCAGTCAGTGCAATAACCTTAGTATAGGGGACATTCCGGTCGCGTTCAAATTCGCGCAAACGCTGGGTCACCTCGAGGCCGTCGAGCTCGGGCATACCGAGATCCATCAAAGCAATGTCATAAGAGCCTTTCTGCAGTGCCCTCCACGCACGCTCCCCATCTGAGACCGGGGTGATTTTCCAGCCTCTGGATTGCAGGAACCGCTCCAGGTAGATTCGATTTATAGCCTCGTCTTCAGCAACCAGGATATGCAGCTGCTCCGCACTACGCTTGACAGCCGGTTCCCCGGCAATCGGTTCTTCTGAAACCGGAACTCCGGTTGCCGGTTTTTGAGTTTTCGCCGGGTGCGTCTCTTCAGGCAGGGTGCCGGTCTGTATCGGGATGCGGATAGAAAAGGTGGTACCTTCCTCAGGCCGGCTGTCGAGCTTTATCTCGCCTTCCATTAAATCAATTATCGTTTTGACTATTGCCAGTCCGAGTCCAAGGCCGGCCTCTTTTCCGGCGGAAATTTTGTCCTTTGCCTCGAGCTGGGTAAAAGGTGTGAAAACGGCCTCACGCTGCGAATCCGGTATTCCGCGGCCGCTGTCCTTCACCTCAATCTGCAGCTGTTCGTTGGAATACTCGAGTCGCACCTTTACAAATCCGGAAGGAGTATTTTTGACGGCGTTTTCGGCCAGATTTACGATTATTTGAACGAGTCGTTCCTGATCCGCATATAGCACCACATCGTTCAGGACCTGGAAATAGAATTGCAGCCCCTTTTCCTCGGCCGACCTGCGCAGCAGCGGCTTTAGCCAGGTACCGATCTGTTTCAAACGGAAGTGAGAGGGATGCAGAGTAAAACGGCCAGCCTCCAGGCGGGTTGCATCTATTAAATCGGACAGAACCCGATGAAGCTGTACCGCCGAACTGCTGAGCATCTCGACGATTTCTCGCTGGTCCCGATCGAGTTCGGTTGCATCAAGCATGCGCACCATCCCGATGACCCCGTGCAGCGGTGTACGCAACTCATGACTGACACTGGCCAAGAAGCGATTCTTCGCGCTGTTGGCGCGCTGCAAATTTTCAAGAGCCAAACTGAGTTCGGCAGTCTTTTTCCCGACCCGGCGGCGCAGAGAATAGGTCCATACCAGGAAGATGAGCAGCAGTACCGCAACTATCAGAAAAACAGCGATGAATAGGCGTACCCAGCGGGATTCGAGCAGGCTTTGCGGATTGAGGCCGGGTTCCGAATACACCCCGAACCACCGCTCGAAGATGAGGTCGTACTCCCCAGTGCTCTTGAGCATATTCAGCCCCTCGTTGAGCGTGGCCAGCAGCTCTGCATCACCCGATTTTACGGCAATACAGTAGCGGCGCTGAAACAGAGGCTTACTTATCACCCGCAGGTCGGATATGTTCTCCTCCTGCAATTGACGAACACCCTGCATCATCGACAGTACCGCACAGTCGCCGCGGCCGTTCTGCAGCTCCGGGAGCAGCTCGGTCCAGCTTTTCAGAGTAACTATCTCCTTGCCGATACCCTGTTCTACCAGGTAGTCGTGGCCTACATCCTGTTCCTGCACAAGTATGCGTGAATCCAGGATATCTTCTAGCGAATCGATTCCGGAATTCTGCGGGACAAAAACACCATACGAAGAGATAAAGTGGGGAATGGTAAAATCAACCAGCTTTTCCCGCTCGCTGGTCTTATACATTCCGGCCAGGACATCTATCTCTCCCTGCTCGAGCTGCTGCCGGACCGTCTCCCACGGTCCCAGACTGATCTGCAGATCGAGGTTCATCAACTCGCCAATCCGGCGGATTATTTCAATGTTGAATCCGTCCGGGTTTCCCTGTTCATTTATGAATTCGAAGGGGGGATAGCTCCAGTCTCCCCG
>CAZAMY010000347.1:366-3611 GCA_964485995.1 uncultured Sediminispirochaeta sp. | reverse complement strand
CGCGCCGATGACGCCCTCTACAGTGCGAAGCATCTGGGCCGCAACCGGGTGGCCGTGTTTGATTAAAATAATCGGAATCTATGCAGGACGTCCCGGCAAGCTCTCGGAGCAGGCCCTGCGCGTAGTCTTAGAGGCTACCGAAGGGCTTATGGCGCTGCTTTCAGACTGATACTGTTCAGTGAACTAATTCCGAGAAGGACCGCTGCTGCCAGCAGAATTGGAGTAAATCCGAAACCCGCGTCGAGAAAAAAGCCGAAACACAGCGGTCCGAGGGCTGTCCCGAGCACCATAAAGGCGGTATACACGCTGCGTACTCCGCCGAGTGAATCAGTTCCGTGCAGTTCGGCGATTGCGGCAGACTTAATAGGACTGCTGCTGCCAATGGAAACTCCCGCCAATAGAAGGAACACGACTCCGGCCCATTTGAAGGGGAAAACCG
Organism: uncultured Sediminispirochaeta sp.; assembly: GCA_964485995.1. GTDB lineage: Bacteria > Spirochaetota > Spirochaetia > DSM-16054 > Sediminispirochaetaceae > DSBN01. The sequence goes on along the minus strand of CAZAMY010000347.1, from coordinate 3,172 downwards.
ACAGAATTACAAGCCCGGTGATGAGCGGAAGCAGCATCAGTGGTACCATTCGCCGGGCGGTAAAGCGGTCAACCCAGGGGCCTCCGAAGAGTCCGAATACAAAGCGTGAGGCCGCATACCCGGCAAAAACCATGGAATACCATTCGGGGCTCCAGCCACGGGACTCGGCCAGTACGAGCTGATAAAAGAACACACCGGTATTGGTAAAACTCAGCAGAACCACCGAAGGTGCCAAATTCCAGAAAGACCGGGTTTTCAGTATTTTCCACTGTGCCGGTGACTTGGCCGCGGCCTGTGGGGTATCCTTCCTCTTTGCATTTCTCCCGAGCTCGTCGAGTGGTGCTATCTGCAAGGCCGGCAATAAAATGATGAACAAGATTACTGTATTCAGCATCAGGCTGACCCGCCATCCGACGATCGGAATCAAGAGGGTGATAACAATCGGAAAAAGCATTTCCCCGACTGGGTAGCCCAGGGCTGCTAAGCTGAGCGCTTTCCCTCTGTCTTCCTCAAAATAGCGTCCCATCACCGTTTGGCTGATATGGCTCATCAGGCCTTGTCCGGCAAAGCGAATTCCGAGCAATGCAATCGGCAACAGCAGGATATGCTGTACAAGCCCCAATGCCAGACTGGCCAGGCCCAGTCCTAAAATGGTTTTATAGACGTAATGGTTTAGAGGACTGTGGTCGATTCTACCGCCGAATGTCATCAGCAGCAGAGATGAAGAGACGGTTGCTATAGCGTACAATGATCCGAATAGACTGTTCGATATTCCCATTTCGGCCAGGATATGCGGCACATACAAGGAAATGAGAAAAGTCTGACCAAGGCTCGAGAAAAGGGTCAGAACAAACCCGAATCCCACGTGCCGCGGGTAGCTGCGTAAAAAGAGTAAGTAAGCTGTCATAGTGTGGCTTCAGCTTAACTAAAAACGAACAATTGAGCAAGCCGGTTTGAGTGGTAAATTAAGGTTTACTCTTTGAGGAACAGCCAACGCACACCACCGCTTCGGGCACCAGCCGCAGCCGGCCGATGGGGATTTCCTGCTTGCATTTCATGCACAACCCGTAAGTTCCCTTTTCCATGCGGTCAAGCGCATTGTTCAGTCTCTGCAGAGTCTGTTTGCTCTGTGCCAGCACGTACTCGTTCACGCCCTTCTCACTGATGGCTTCCATCCGAGTGAGGCGGCCCAAGCTCACGCTCGGTTCGATGGCCTTGGTCTCTTCAGCAAGATAGGGAAACGAGTCCTCAATCTGCTTTACTTTTGCCAATATGATATCTTTCAGTTCGTGTAATTCCTCATTAGTCATGCAGGGCAGTGTAGCAATCTTCTGTCCCTCGCACAAGAGCAAAAGCAGGAGCAATTAATGCCTTGACCGCGACACGGGTACCCCCTACACTCATAGAAAAGTGCAATTGTCAGGAGGTGGTCCGTGAGCGGAGAAGATCAAACCAGAAGTTCTCAGGAGAGAAGAAACCGGGAGAGAGTCAGCGCCGACAAACTTCCCAAGGGAATGCAGCAATTCAGTCTCGATTTCGGTGGCGGAGAAGTGTACACGGGCCAGACTATCGACGCCAGCCTCAGCAGTATCTCATTCCGGGTCGAGGTACCTGCCAACCGCATCCGCGAACACATCGTCACACTCGTCTCTGCGGACAAAAAAATCAAGATGACCCAGGAGCTGGTCTACATCAAACCGGTGGAAGCCACCCTTTCGCGGATCAGCTTCATGCTCGATTCCGACAACACCCCGGCCCACTACCGCCGGCAGGTCAGCCGGGCATTGAGTAGGTAGCCTAATCTATTCCCATTTTTATTCCTCATGTTTGTGAATATTTGAAAAAATTGTATAATTAGACTTAATAAAGTTACAATGGATAGCATTTGTATTGCATAGTGTAGCAAAAATGCAACATATGTTGTAGTAAAAATGAAACATGATGGGGTCATGAGGTTTCTGTGAAATTGCCTTGTTTGGGTTTATGTAATTGCATAATTAATTATACAAACTGTATTAAGCAGAAAAAATAAAAATCAGAAAAAAGATGGCATGCTTGTTGCTTAAATAAGCGAGTGGATGAGTACAGAAGTTCTGTACTTCGAGTACCGAAGGTCGAGCAAATTTTTATGTGCAAAAGGAGAGTTTATTATGAAAAGAGTGATCTTCACGGCGATTTTGGTTATGTGTGTGGCAAGTTTTGGATTTGCCAACGGTCAGACAGAGGAAGGGGCAGACAGTTACCCTAGTAAAACCATCGAATTCGTAGTGCCTGCCAGTCCCGGCGGAGGCAGCGATACATTGGGCCGACTTCTGACCGACATAATACAGGAGAACAATCTGGTAGACGGCAACATTGTAGTAGTGAATAAACCGGGCGGTGCAAGTGCGGTAGGGCAACAGTACGTGCTCAGCCGGGATGGGGACTATACCCTATTCACCATGAACGCGGCGCATGCCCTGGCTGCTCGTGCGAATCCGGGGATCGATTCGATGAAATTCACCCCTGTGGCGGCGGTTGCTATGGACAATGTGCTTTTTCTCACCAGCGCCAATAGTGAATATAAATCGATTGAGGATGTGGTAGCCGCTGCAAAGGGCAAACCCAATCAGCTTACAGTCGGTGTAGCGGATAATCTGGATCAGCTGTGTGTAGCACAGGTAAACAAATCCGCGGGTATTGAGCTGAAGGGTGTGTATTACGACAGCGCAAGTGAGAGCAACGCGGCGCTGTTAGGCGGCCATATCGACTTTTCTATCGCCAACCGCAACGAATGCATTGGCCAGGTGCGCTCGGGTGATATAGT
>CAZAMY010000347.1:0-356 GCA_964485995.1 uncultured Sediminispirochaeta sp. | reverse complement strand
GCTACCTTCAATAATGCCCGTTTGGATGCGCCTTTTGCTGATGCACCTACTTTCCAGGAACTCGGCTATGAGGATGTTGAATTTCAGATGTTCCGTTCGGTGATGGGCGGAGCCGGTATGTCGGATGAGGTTCAGAAGTTCTGGAGCGATGTATTCGCCCAGGTCGTAGAGACTGAGCAGTGGAAGACCCAGTACATCGAGAAGAAGATGCTGGATCCTAAGTTCCTGCCTGCCGATGAGTATGGTCCTTATCATCGCGATGCAGCCGAACGGCTTTTCAACGATGCCCAAGAGATAGGACTGTTCGATTAGGACTATATTAGTTTTGGGGAACCCGGTGTTAATAGCTGGGTTCC
>CAZAMY010000346.1:0-3627 GCA_964485995.1 uncultured Sediminispirochaeta sp. | reverse complement strand
GCCCATCTTGAGGCGGCTTTCCGTATCGAGGATGAATGGCGTGGAATAGAACAGCTGCTTTTTCTCACCTCGCTGTCCACCGAGGCCGGAGCCCAAATCGAAGCCCTGGGACAGGAGCTGAAAGCACTGCGGGACAAGCTGCTGACCCGTCAGCGCCTCCTGTTGAACATGAGCGCCGAGGGGTCCCAATTGGAGCGGATCCGGGCTGAGATTGGGAAGCATTTAGCCCAGTTCTCTCCCGGGGGAGACGGCGGCCGCCTGAGCTTCGAGTACTTCACTACGGCTGACGGCCGCCTGATAGAGCCGTACGGGGATACCTGGGAGAGTCTGCAGGTGCCCGCCTCTGTCGGCTACAGCGGCATGGCTATGCCGGGGCTCCTGTACGGCAAGCCCGGCTACGCGGCCTATATCCTGGTGGCACATTTACTGAAAACCGATTATTTGTGGCAGAAGATACGTATGCAGGGCGGGGCTTACGGAGCGGCTGCTTCGACCCACGGACTGGAGGGTATCTTCTCTTTTCTCTCTTACCGCGATCCCCATGTGGAGAAATCGCTGCAGGTATTCGAGGACGGACTGGCCCATATCGCCAGAGAAGGTGTGTCCGAGGAGGATCTGGAGAAGGCGGTGATTGCGATTGTAGGCAAAGACACCCGGCCAAAGTCTCCCAGCGAAAAAAGTGTGGTCGGGCTGAAGCGGCGCTTATACGGGATCGGTGACGAACTGAGACGGCAGACCCGTCATCAAATGCTGGAGGTGAAGGTATCTGATGTGAAGAACCAGGCGGCTGCGCTCCACGAACAGGCGGGAAAGGCGGTAAGGGTGGCGATGGCCGAAGCAAAAGTACTGGACAAAGCCGAGCATGTCTTCAACCGCTCAGGCCAGAAAAGAGTAATTGTGCCGATGTAGCCTCAGCTCAGCTTGATGCAGCTTGGCTTAGCTGCCTTCCAGTTTTTCGCGGCCCCACACCTTGATCATTCTCTGCAGGTTGGCTTTCGCATTGCGGGCATCCAGCAGCTCTTGCCGGCGCTGGTAGAAGATGCAGTTCGACAAGTCGGCCTTGCCCTGCACAATGTCCTGGGCGAGGGCCTCGCAGGAGGGTGAGCCGCAGGTGCCGCAGTCTACATGCGGCAGTTTTTCCAACAGCTCCTGGATCTGTTCCATCTTTTCCATGGCTGTCTGAAAATCATCGTCCAGCTTCATGATGGACCGGGGTTCGATGCGCTCCAGTTTGAGGTTGCGGCCCAAGTACTCCTTCTGCCGGTGAATCTCCTGCTTTATTTGGTCGGAAATTCCATCCATCGATTCGCCGCGGTGCCGCAGTCGTTCGGCAGTCAGGAAGCGGTTCCCCGATCCCAAAATACCTCCCGCACAGCCTTCGTCACAGGAGCGTAGTTCCAGAAAATCGACCCCGTGGATTTCACCGTTCTCGAGCTTTTCCAAAAACTCGATTACATTGTGAATGCCGTCGACAGCCAGACTACGGCCCGGCATATGCGGTGCTTCGCCCATGGTCAGACTCCAGACCACCGCATCTCCCGACAGGTTGCGCCGGGAAGGAGCTCTAAGGGGTTCCTCTTTTTTCTTCTGTTTTACGATGGTTTTGTGGACCAGATTGAACAGGAAATCCATGTTGATAACCCCGTTGAAGATGCTCTTTGCCTCGCCCTGGGGGCTCTTGATGGCGGCAATCTTGGCGGCGCAGGGGGTAACGTAGAAGATACCGATCTCCTGCGGGCGGGCGCCGCTGTCGAGGAGCTGTTTTTTGGCGAATGCTGCGGTTATATCGAGAGGCGGCTTTATCAGATTCAGATGCTGCGCCAGGGAAGGAAACCTGACTTGGATCAGGCGTACTATCGCCGGGCAGAAGGTGGATATCACCGGTGAACGGTCGGCATACGTGGTATACCGCCCGCTGATTTCATGCAGGACATCACTGCCGAACTCGGCTTCATAGACATGGGTGAAGCCCAGCTCCATCAGTATGCTGTAAATCTGCTGTTCGGTAATCTCTTCTCGGAATTGTCCGATCATGACCGCGGGAACCACCGCAACCCGGTATTTATACCGGTAGATCTTCTGAAAATCGTCCTGCTCGACGACGATTGCATTGACCGGACACACCTCCATACAGTTGCCGCAGTCGACACAGCGGTCGGAGTTTACATGCGCTTTGCCGCGGCTAATGCGAATGGCTCCGGTCGGACAGATCGTCATACAGCGGGTGCAGCCGAAGCAGACATCCTCTTTGACTTTTAGGGCGTGGTGAAAGGGCAGCGGTTTCATCCGGCACTATCTCCGTGTTTGCCGCCCTCGCCGGGGGCATCCTCCGCGTCGAAGTGTATCAGCATTTCGATTTCGGTGTGATCGCCGGCGCGGCTGCGGATATCGAGATAGTCGGTATTCTTCTTTATATTGGGCAGCCCCATCCCGGCGCCGAAGCCCATCTCCTGGATTTCTTTGGTGGCGGTTGAATAACCCTCCGACATTGCCAAATCGACATCTTCGATGCCGGGACCGGTGTCGGACACCAGAATATGGAGGCGGTCCTTTTCTATGTCGATCGACAGTGTGCCGCCGAAGCTGTGACCAATTACGTTTACTTCCGATTCGAACAGAGCTACCATCGCCCGTTTGATGACCTGGTTCGGCAGGTTTAGCTGTTTGAGAATTTTCTTGATTTTGCTGGATGCGTGACCGGCATTCGAAAAGTCTCCGGCTTCTATTTCAAATTCAAAATGCACAGCTTTTTCGTAACCTCGCTTGCCTATGAGCTGATCAATACACTGGCGACAACCCGGCGGTCCACAGAAGGCCGGATGTTTTGTACATGGAATACGAGGTCGACATGAGTATAATCTGCTGTTCTTCGGCCAACTCTATCATCTTTTCACTGGGCTGCTTCCCGCGAACGAACAGGATATGACAGATATCGGCCATTTCAGCGGTTCTGACCGTCTGGATATTGTTCAATCCGGTTATCAGCAGCAGATTGTCGGCCAACAGGGTCAGTACATCGCTCATCAGGTCGGATGAGAATGCCTGCTCTATCCTGCAATTGCGGGAGTAGGCTGATGTGTGCAGAGTCGCGTCGACTATTTTACAGATTTCCTCTAGTTCCATGTTCGGTACCACCAATGCCGAGTATCCTACCAGAAATGGACGTAAGTTAAAAGATTGCCCTCCATTTTAAAACAGCAATTGCTTATTTTAAAAAACTTTTTCTTGACAGCTCATAGGTCGTAAATTAAACTAAACCTAACAGTGCAACCGTGTGCATTACATTGAGTGCGGTCTGCACACACACGTTTTCAACAGGTGTATACACACTTGTAAATAAACAGGAGGTGTTTGTATGAAGAAACTACTAGTTGTTCTTTTAGGACTTACATTAGTAGTTGGATTTGCTTTTGCTGAAGGACAGAAAGAGCAAGAGCCACAACAACAAGCAGAACCCGGAAAAGATTACACAGATAATGAATGGACCGAAGGTCAGGATCTTTCCGGAAAAACTGTAAACATTTTTGGTGCATTCGTGGATACGGATGCTGAAAAATTCGAGAAAAGTATGATTCCCTTTGAGGAAGCTACTGGTATCGAAGTCGAATACGAAGGCTCCGGTGACTT
>CAZAMY010000345.1:0-3627 GCA_964485995.1 uncultured Sediminispirochaeta sp. | reverse complement strand
GACCCGGAGATTGCTGAATAAGATGGGAGTGAGTCCGCATGAGTAAGATAAGCCGCGAGCAGCTCGAAGCGATAACCGACCGCGAGAAAATCGAAGGGGCCGATATCGAAACCCTGTTCGACTTCTTTCGCCAGGATGATGACCTGCCGGCGCATGCCCCCGATGCCCTGTGTCAGATCGACCCGCGGGACGGGGCGATGGTGGTGTACAACTCTAAGCGGGCCAAGCGCCCGCATGATAATTCCGCCGAAGGCTCGCAGCAGGAAGCGCCGGCGGACGGTGGAAAACGCTGTCCGGTCTGCCAGGGTAACACCACCGGCGCCATCGATGTGGCTGAGCTGAGCGAGGGCTTTACCTTCATCAATAAAAACCTGTTTCCGGTACTGTTTCCACCGGAAAGCATCAAACCGGAATGGCTGCAGGAGCCGCTGTACCCCGACCCGTCCCACCACGGCCGTGCCTCCTATGGAATGCACTTTCTGCAGTGGACCTCCTCGCACCATCATCGCGACTGGCACAACCTGCCGCTGCAGGACAGGGTAGTGGTTCTGCAGCGCCTGGCGGCACTGGAGCGGACTCTGCTGTACGACTCGGAAGGCTATATGCCGCCGAGCTCCCAGTGGCGCAGCCAGAAAGAGACCAGCGGTTTTGTATCTATTATCAAAAACTACGGTGCGGCAGTTGGCGGTTCGCTGGAACACGGGCATCAACAGGTAGCCTGGAGTAATATCATGCCGCGCAGCTTCTACAACAACTGGAGCTTCTTTACCCGGCACCGACAGGTTTTCAGCAACTACATGATTAACGAAAACCCGATCGACCTGGAAATCAAGGACTACGGCAGAGCGGTGCTGATGGTTCCCTACTTCATGAAGCGCCCCTTCAACATGATGCTGTTCCTGAAGGATGTGGGCAAGCAGTACGTCTGCGAACTCGATGAGGATGAGTTGGAGAACGTGGCCGAAGGCATCGGCGATGCAATTTCGGCCATTATGGAGATTATGCCGCGCATAGGCAAAGAGACTGCCTACAACATGGTTGTTCACAACGGGCCGGGGGCCGGACTCTACTACGAGTTTCTGCCCTATACCCAGGAAACTGGCGGCTATGAACATCTGGGCATGTGGATTTGCCAGGGAACTCCGTCCCAGACTGCTTCTGAGTTGAGACGTCTTGTCTAAACGCGGCTGCGGCCGGCTACAGGATATGAATCTTTTTTGGAATTTCCTGTAAATATTATTATATATACTAAATGAGATATGCTTATGCCTTGGTAGTTATACTCCTGGCGGCGGCTGCCCAGTTAGGGGCGGCTGAATCGCAGGTAATTGGGCAGACGGTGGAGGGTCGGCCGATCGAGGCGGTCCGCTTCGGTGATGGCCCCCGGTCAGTGGTGTTGTATGGCGGTATTCACGGAGGATACGAGTGGAATACGGTAGCCCTCACAGAACGGCTGATAGAGTATTTCGAGGCGAATCCGGAGGAGGTACCCGCAGCACTGCGGCTGTACATAATTCCCTGTCTGAATGTCGACGGCCTTGCGCTGATAGCTAAAGCGGGGGCCCTGCAGGACGGCCGGCCGCTGGAAGCTTCCGATGTGCACGGCGGAGACAGAAGTCAGGGGCGCTTCAATGCACGGGGAGTGGATTTGAACCGCAACTGGGATGCGAACTGGGCTCCAACTTCGGAGTGGCGTAATATGGAAGTGGATGCAGGCCGCCGCCCCTTCAGCGAACCGGAGACCCAGGCGCTGCGCGATTTTGTTATTCGGATGCAGCCGGCGGTGATAGTCTCGTATCACAGCCAGGCTAACGGAATATACTACAGCGGCAAGCGGGACAGATGGGAACCGGCCCGCCGTTTGGCGCAGCTGTATTCGGAGGCTTCCGGATATCCCATTCCGCAGAGCGGCGGGCTGGTGAGCTACCGTATCACCGGCGCTTCGGGGGGCTATTTTTACCGGCTGGGCATCCCCGAGATTACAGTTGAATTGGAAGGGCGCCGCGGGCCTGAATTCGAACGCAACCTGGCCGGAGTGCGGGCGCTGCTGCAGGCAGTTACTGAATAAATGGGCACTACCCGGGGAATTCGGGTAACTGAGTTTTTGCTTTCGGGCCTTTTATTCATTACATTTTAAAGTGAATTCGAAAGGAGGAATTCAAAATGGCAGATTATCATGAAGCAATTGAAGAATTGTCGTCAGAAACAAAAAACCAATCGAGAGCACTAAAAAGCCTCAAGGAAGAAGTCGAGGCGATCGACTGGTACAACCAGCGGGTGAATGCATCCGATGATCAGCACTTGGCCGCTATTATGGCCCACAACCGGGATGAAGAGATCGAACACGCCTGTATGGCCCTGGAGTGGCTGCGGCGGAACATGCCCGAGTGGGATGAGGCGATGCGGACATTCCTGTTTACAAGCGGTGATATTACCGAGCTCGAAGATCAGATGGAATCCGGAGAGGGTGAAGCCAAGCGCTCCGGAGGAAATTCCGACTTAGGCATAGGCAAGCTTTAGGAGGTAGTTATGGATATTTTACGCAGATCCTTGGCCCCCATTTCGGATGCGGGCTGGGGCGAGATAGACTCGTTAGCAGCTGATTATCTTCGCAGCTCCCTATCTGCCCGGCGGCTGGTCGATGTAGCCGGACCGAAGGGCTGGGGATTTCATGCAGTCAGCTCCGGCCGCCTCGGAAAGATCAAAGAGAGCGGCAAGATTTCATACGGTATGTACGCTGTGAAGCCGCTGCTGGAGCTGCGGGTCCCCTTCGAGCTGGATGTCTGGGAACTCGATAACGCCACCCGCGGTGCACAGGATGTAGATCTGGATGTTCTAGAAAAAGCGGCCGAGGAGGTGGCTGCCTTTGAGGACAAGGTGCTGTTTGAAGGATTAAAAGATGCCGGCATAAGCGGGCTCAAAGCAGCATCGGAAATAGCTCCGATTCAATTTCCCCAGGACCCTGAACAGATGGTTCAGGCGGTTGCCCAGGGGGTAGCCGAGTTAGCCAAAAACGGCATCGAAGGGCCTTACAGCCTGGCAGTGCCTATGGATATCTGGCAACAGCTTACCAGCTACATCAAGGGCCGATCGCTGAAGACCCATATTGAGGAACAGATTGGCGGTTCGGTAGTGCTGGCACGGCATCTGGATACACCCCTGTTGGTGTCGATCCGTGGCGGCGACTTTCTGATGACCCTCGGACAGGATCTGTCGATCGGATACGGAACCCACTCCACTAAAACAGTGGGGCTCTATTTTACCGAGTCGTTTACCTTCCAGGTCTTCGAACCGCGGGCGGTAGTGGTGTATAAATAGTAGTCTATAAAGCGGATACAAAAAAAGCCGCCTGCAGTGCTGGTCTTTCGACTCTCACTGTCGGGCGGCTGTTTTTTTGCCTCTTTGAGAGGCCGGCCCCGTAGTGACGGGGCTCATAGGGGGTGGGCCGTTTAAGCCTTGGCGCCCTGCTTTGCCTTTTCGGCTATCAGCTCTTGGAGCTGTTTCTTCACTGCGGGTACCGAGCAGTCGGTGCTTACAGAGGCAACCTCGCCGTCGACTGTATAGAAAATAGTCATGGGCTCTACATCGCAGCTGAGGCGGTCGCAGAGTGACTTTCCTTTGTATAGG
>CAZAMY010000344.1:0-3635 GCA_964485995.1 uncultured Sediminispirochaeta sp. | reverse complement strand
AATTCCTTCGGGGAAGTTATAAATGGCAATGGCCAGGGCGGAAAAAAGGACCATCAGCATCAGACTATTTTGCTGTGCATTTTCCCTTGCCTCTTTTGCATCCCCAGATTCAACCGCAGGCGTGCTTCCGTCGGTGTTGCTCGTAGACTCCATATGGGCAATCTCGTGAGGGTTCTCCGCCTCCGGCACCAGCTTATCGATGACGGCGATAAAGGCAATTCCCACGAAGAAGGCGACGGTAGTCATCAAATAGCCGAACTTCTCTCCGTACACCAGGCCGAGGGATTCGTTTGCCTTCACGAAAATCTCGATCATTGAAACATAAATCATCACTCCAGCAGAAAAGCCAAGGGCTCCGGCGAGAACCTTCTGATTGAAGGACTTCGAGAAAAATGCGAGCAGACTGCCCAATCCAGTAGAAAGTCCTGCAAAAACTCGTTTCAGTTCAGTCAAATTAGGAGGCTGTTCAGATATGCGAAACAGAGTGATAGGTTTGGTGGATTTTTTTCTGAAGTCCCCGACTGGTAAGATAAAAGCTCAACAGCAACAGCATAAACCCGATCAGCGGGAAAAAACCGATCCACCAGGTTCCCCCGGTGATATGGGTTCGATACTGACCCAGCAGCCCGGCCCACTCGTTTGTTTCGGAGTGATACAGCGGAGGAGAAGGGGTAAAAATAGTTCCGCCGATAAAGATATTGAAAATGCCCAACTGTCCCACCAGAGTCAATACCGCCACAGTTTCACGGCTCAACAACAATATCAGCCGTTCCCACAGATGCGGCAGAATATGGACAAAAAACCGCCGTACCGGACCGGCACCTATTGCAGTTGCCACTGTTACAAACTCCCGCTGTTTGAGTTCCTCCACAGCCGAATTCATAGTTGGGATCAATGCCGGGATGCCAAAGATAGTCAAGAGAGTCCATTGAATCGCAGCCAGTTCCAGTAAAGGCAGCGGCGAATTATAGTTGATGCTGTAGAGAATAAAGTAGATTATTACGAATTGGGGGATTGCATTCAACCCGCCCCACATCCGGCCAGTATGCAGTTTACCTCCGCCAAGCATTACAATCGCAAGCGATCCAACCACTCTTAAGAGTGAGACCAGCAGTGCGGTAGCTAAACTATACTTCAGCCCATGCAGCATAATGCTTAATACATCGTATCCCCAAGGATCGGTGCCCAGATAGTAAGGCGAATGCGGGGCAACCGGAGAGATAAAAAGTTCACGCCCATTGTCGGTTTCAATATATATAATATTGTCGCTATAATCCGGAGCAAAAGGAGCAACAAGCGGCCCAAACACTGCCAGAAGGGTAATGAGAGCCAGCAGAGCTATTCCGGTCGTAAGCATCCAATTGGTTGATTTTTTCATTCTCTCCACCTTATAAGCACTGTAAAAAGAAGTGAGAACAAACCATAGAGCAGCCAGTATATTACTACAATCGCCAAAAACCCGCTCAGGGCGACATTCAGTTGTGTAATGATTTTAATATTTCCTGTATCCAGACTTACCAGAAGTCTTTGAAAGGCATTTCTAAACAGAAAACTGGTAACTCCGGGTATGTTAAAAATCCGTTCGAGTATAAACAGGTTGCCAATCAGTAAGGCCAGCAAACCGTGCAGTTCGCCCCGCAGTTTTGAAAGAACCGGGACCAGAAGATGTGTGGCAATCAGGCGGCGCTTTTCCAGCCCCTTCGCAACCGCAAACAGCACGTAATCCTGTGACTTCGTTTCCTGCAGATACCCGTGCACCGAACGTATTATGAACACACTGGCTACGACTGTCATGACGGTAATCGGCAAAAGATAGGCGGGGCTGGTACCACTTACATAAGCAATACGGGCAATCCGCACACCGGTAAGCTGAGTAATACTAATTACACCGATTTGTAAAAAAATCGCCAGGACGAAATCGGGAATCACATGCAAAAACTCTAACAGTGCAGTAATCACTTTTCCACGTTGAAAGGATGTGAGGAAAGCGAGAGAGACTCCGATGAAAAGACTCAGCAGGGCAGCAGTCAAAATATACTGCAGGCTGATCAAAAAATAGATCGGAAGTGTTTCATATACTTTATGATAGGTCCGGCCAGCCTGATACTCCAGAAGAGTCCCATTCCGAGCGCTTTCGGCCAAGTCCGCGAGAGACTGTGCGACCGCGTCCGGGCGCAGACTAATCTCGTTCGATTCCATACGAATTAGTGAAGGACCGGAGGCGATAAGAATAAACAAAGCGATTATTACTAAAAAAGAAACACCAGTACGCAGCATTGAGTTGCTATTGTAACCGTAAACCCCAGGCTGCGCAATCCAATTTGAAGTGTTTTTGTTACTTATTCTACTAATGAAGTGTAAATTTCACTACACGATACCGGCCAATTCAGCCCAGCCTTCACACCCTCTGGTCCAGCAATTCTCATTTTAAAGTGTTGATGTCAACACTTTAAAATGAGAATGCCTCAAACTGTTAGAACATGAAATTTTTCCTAAGTAAATGAAGCAAATTCCCAGTTTGGAAGTCGCCTGACTTCCAAACTGGGAATTGCTACCTCTGGTCAGTCAAATCGCCGCGTGGTATCCTTTGTGTGGTATCTTCGGGAAAAAGGAGTAACTAATGAAGGCTGACTTAAAGAGCAGACTGAGCGCAGGTAAAACGATAGTTGGAAGTTTTGTTACCATCGGTAGTGCCGATACCACCGAAATAATGGCACTGGCTGGCTACGATTTCCTGGTTCTCGACACCGAGCACGGAGCAATGTCGATAGAAACCGTTACGCAGCTTATCCGAGCGGCCGAAGTACACGGCGTTCCTTCGGTAGTCCGGGTAACCGAGCCTTCAGATTCAACTATCCTGCGCTCTCTCGACATCGGTGCAGCCGGTGTTCAGGTGCCGCAGGTCAACTCCGGCCAGTTAGCCCGGCAGATCGCCCAGGCAGCCCATTATCACCCCAAGGGACACCGGGGGCTGGCCATGCCGCGGGCGGCCCACTACGGTTCGATGGGCATCGACGCCTATTTTCAGAAGAGCCGCGAGGAGACCCTGGTCGTAGCACAATGCGAGAGCGCCGAAGGGCTTGAGCAGCTGGAGGCCGTCGCTTCGGTTCCCGAAGTCGATGTGATCTTCCTGGGACCATTCGATCTCTCACACTCACTGGGAATCCCCGGACAGGTCGAAGACCCGCGCATTAAAGAAGCCGAGAAGCGGGTGGTGGAAGTGTGCCAGGCCAACGGAAAAGCCGCTGGTATTTTTGCGGTAAACGGGCAAGCTGCCGCCGAGCGGGCTGCCCAGGGATTCCGCTACATCACAATCGCAATGGAAGCAATGTTTCTGTCGGCAGCCGCCAAAGAGGCACTCGCCGCCGCCAGGACAAATATACAGGAATAGAACTATGCATAAAGACAAATGGAACCGAAGATACAGTGAAGGCGGACTCTCCGGTCCCGGCGAGCCGAGCCCGATTCTGGTCGAAGTAGCCTCCGAACTGCAGCCGGGCAGCGCACTCGACCTGGCCGCCGGCCAGGGACGCAATGCCTTTTATCTGGCCGAGCAGGGCTGGGACACCACCGCTGTTGATTTCTCCGAGGTAGCAATAGAGAAGGGCAGCATGCTCAGCCGGCAGCTGGAAATA
>CAZAMY010000343.1:0-3642 GCA_964485995.1 uncultured Sediminispirochaeta sp. | reverse complement strand
CGAGATTCTCCGGAGTGACTGGAGTTCAGACGTGTGCTCTTCCGATCTTTGTCGGATCTGCTGCAGCTCTCGATGATACGATCGAAAGAGTATCAAAAGCTCAGCAGATGATGGCCCGCTTTAGCCAGGAACAGGTGGATATTATTTTCCGCGAGGCGGCGCTGGCAGCGAACCGGCAACGCGTAGAACTGGCCAAGCTCGCCCATACAGAAACCCGAATGGGCGTTTTAGAAGATAAAATTATCAAGAATCACTACGCCGCCGAGTTCATCTACAACAAATACAAAGATATGCGCACCTGCGGGGTGATCGAGTCGGATGAGGCTCAAGGTATGATGAAAATTGCCGAACCGGTCGGAGTGATTGCCGGGGTAGTACCTACTACAAACCCCACTTCTACAACTATCTTCAAGGCCTTGCTGGCATTGAAAACCCGCAACGGCATCGTTTTTTCACCGCACCCCCGATCGGCCGCCTGCACTGTTGAAACAGTAAAAGTAATTCTGGATGCAGCGGTTTCCGCCGGCGCACCCGAGGATATCATCGCCTGCATCGAGGAGCCTTCGGTTGAACTCTCCCAGCAGCTGATGCAGCATCCGAGCATTCACATGATTTTGGCCACTGGAGGACCAGGAATGGTGAAGGCCGCCTACTCTTCTGGAAAGCCGGCCGTTGGTGTTGGCTCGGGGAACACGCCGGCCATTATCGATGAGACCGCTGATATCAAAACTGCGGTGAGCTCGGTTCTCATGAGTAAAACCTTCGATAACGGCATGATATGTGCCTCCGAGCAGTCGGTAGTAATTGCCGACAAAGTCTATTCCACAACAAAGCAGGAGTTTATCCGTCAGGGCGCATACCTGCTGAATGCAAAGGAACGCGATGCCGTGGCCAAAGTAATCCTGAAGAACGGCAAACTGAATGCAGCCATCGTTGGGCAGCCGGCCGCCTCTATCGCCGAATTAGCCGGTATCGAGGTTCCGGCCACTACCAAGGTGCTGATCGGTGAGGTAAAGCAGGTGGGTACCGAGGAGGCGTTTTCTTTCGAAAAGCTTTCTCCAGTGCTGGCTATGTACCGGGCAACCGATTTCGAAGCGGCCCTGACCACCGCCGGGCAGTTGATCGACTTCGGCGGACTCGGCCACACCAGCGTTCTCTACACCGATCCGTCCAACTCGGCCCGGATTCGATTATTCGGCGAGACGATGAAGACCGGCCGGACTCTCATCAACACCCCCTCCAGTCAGGGTGCAATCGGCGACATGTACAACTTCAAACTGGCGCCCTCGCTTACCCTGGGATGCGGCAGCTGGGGCGGCAACTCTATCAGCGAAAACGTCGGTCCGGCGCATCTGCTGAATATCAAATCGGTGGCGAACAGAAAGGAGAATATGCTGTGGTTCCGCATGCCTCCAAAGCTCTACTTCAAACCCGGCTGCCTCGAATATGCCCTCGACGATCTGAACGGCAAACAGCGGGCCTTTATAGTAACCGACGCCTTCCTGGCGCAAAACGGGTATCTGGATGCAATTACCAGCAAACTGCGCCGACTCGGTATTGAATATGAAGTATTCACCGAGGTAGAACCAGACCCGACGTTGGCCACCGCCCGCAGCGGCGCCGGCAGAATGCAGAACTATCAGCCGGATGTCATTCTGGCAGTCGGAGGCGGCTCTCCGATGGATGCCGCCAAGATCATGTGGCTGTTGTACGAAAATCCTGAAGCGGATTTCGAGCTGATGGCGATGCGCTTTATGGACATTCGCAAACGGGTATACCAGTTCCCCGCAATGGGGCGGAAAGCAGATATGGTGGCAATCCCCACGACCAGCGGAACCGGCTCGGAAGTAACCCCCTTTGCCGTTATCACCGATGAAAAAACCGGTATGAAGTACCCGATCGCCGATTACGAGCTCACCCCGCAGATAGCTATCTGCGACAGTGAACTGGTGATGGAGATGCCGGCCTCACTGACCGCTTTTTCCGGAATCGATGCGCTGACCCATGCCTTAGAGGCGCTGGTGAGCACCTATGCCACCGAATATACCAATCCGATGGCTCTGGAAGCGATCCGGCTGTTGTTCGAGTACCTTCCGCGGGCCTATGAAAACGGCATGAATGATCCCGAGGCCCGGGAGAAGGTGCACCACGCAGCGAATATGGCCGGAATGGCGTTCTCGAATGCCTTTTTAGGCGTCTGCCACTCGATGGCCCACAAGCTGGGAGCCTTCTTCCACATCCCGCACGGCTTGGCAAATGCATTGCTGATCAATCAGGTAATTCGCTACAACTCCAGCGATGCACCGACCAAGCAGGGAACCTTTCCAATGTACCGCTATCCACAGGCAGCCGAACGCTATGCCCGGGCGGCCGACTACCTCGGTCTCGGCGGAAAAGATGAGAAGGAAAAGGTTGGACTGCTAATTTCCGCAGTCGCCCAGCTGAACGAGCAGCTTGGCATCCCCGCCTCTATCGAAGCGGCGGGAGTAGATGCAAACGAGTTTGCAGACAAACTGGAAGCGATGAGTGAAGCGGCCTTCGACGATCAGTGTACCGGTACCAATCCCCGGCTTCCGCTGATCCGTGAAATCAGCAGTCTTTACGAGCTCGCATACCGCGGAGTAACTGATGAGCCTAAAAAAGATTGAAGTCGAACTCTGTCTCGGCAGTGCCTGCTACAGCCGTGGAAACGGTGAAGCGATCAATATGCTGGAAGAGTATGTGCAAGCAAAGGCCCTTGAGGAGCGAGTCTCCCTCAAGGGCCGCCTTTGTGCTGAGCAGTGTGCCAAAGGGCCCTGCATCAATATCGACGGGAAACTCTACACCGGGGTACGCCCCGAGTGTGCTGTTGATTTATTACGCTATCATCTGAAGGAGACACCATGAAACCGGCAATCCATACCGAAAAAACCGAATGCCGTGACTGTTATAAATGTGTGCGCGAATGCCCGGTAAAAGCCATTCGCGTAAAAGACTCCAGCGCGATGATCGACCACGACCGCTGTATTTTCTGCGGTCGCTGTGTACACGTCTGTCCGGCCAATGCGAAACGGGTACGGTGCGATATTCCGCGGGCAAAACAACTTCTCGAACTGAAGCAGCGAGTATTCGTCTCGCTGGCCCCCTCATTTCCGGCCTATTTTTCGTACACGCCGGACCAGCTTATCGGGCAGTTTCTGCGCCTCGGTTTTGAGGGAGTATCGGAAACGGCAATCGGTGCAGATATCGTGACCAATCT
Source organism: uncultured Sediminispirochaeta sp. (assembly GCA_964485995.1). Classification (GTDB taxonomy): domain Bacteria; phylum Spirochaetota; class Spirochaetia; order DSM-16054; family Sediminispirochaetaceae; genus DSBN01. Next base: position 404 of record CAZAMY010000343.1, on the reverse strand, counting down.
GCAGAATCATCACTTTGCCGGAACTCTGAAAAACCGCCGGGCAGGCCGATCGGAGTATCTGCCCGAAGATGAAGCAGCAGTGCTGTTCTCCAGCGCCTGCCCGCCGGTAGTAGAGCTCATTAGGAAATACTACCCCCACATGACCGAGCATCTCTCCCCGTTTCACTCACCGCTAATGGCCCACGGCCGGATGCTGCGCAGGAACTACGGTAAAGACATCGGAATCGTATTTGTCGGGCCCTGTATTGCCAAAAAGCACGAGGCCGACCAGTTTCCCGATATAATCGATGTGGCCCTTACCTTCGAGGAGGCGGCAGAGTGGCTGGCAGAGGTCACAACAGCTGAAATCAGACCATCCTCTGCGGAACCGGCAAATGCGGAGGGCCGCCCAGACAGCCAGAGCC
>CAZAMY010000342.1:0-3644 GCA_964485995.1 uncultured Sediminispirochaeta sp. | reverse complement strand
GGAGTGATGACTGCAGATGAGGCGAAGATAGCCGTGGATGCGGGGGCGGCTGCCATTGTTGTTTCGAACCACGGTGGAAGAGTGCTTGACCATACCCCGGGAACAGCCGAAGTACTGCCGGAGATCGTACAGGCGGTAAACGGCGCCGTCCCGATACTGGTTGACGGCGGGGTGCGCTGCGGAACGGATGTATTCAAGATGCTCGCCCTCGGGGCACAGGCGGTAATGACAGGGCGCCCGGCGGCTATAGCTGCTATCGGCGGCGGTGCACGGGCCTTGTCCGCAGAGCTGAATCAATTCCGTGAAGAGCTGCGACAGGTAATGGTGATGACCGGGGCTGCTGATCTCGAAGCTATCAACAGGACACACATAAGGCAGATGTAATACTATCCCGGAGAATTGCCGAATGCGGCTTGACTTTCCTTACGCAATCGCTAATAAATTTAGTAAGGAGGAAGCAACATGTTTGATTGGGTACCGTTTGAGAAGCACGAAGGCTCCTGGCAAGAAAAGGATGTAATAGTATTGGCGCTCTCCACCTGCGGATTCTGCAAGCGCGGGATGGAGTTTCTAGATAAAAACGATATCGAGTACCGATACGTGTATGTCGATGAGCTCACACCGGAAGAAAAGAAGCGCATTTCTACCGAGTTCAAAGATAAATTCGGACAGAGAGGCCTCTATCCGACCATTATTGTGGATGACTCAGACTATCAGCTCGGGTTCATTGAAAAGGCGTGGAGAAAAACCCTGGGTTTCGAGGACTGAGGTTTACACTGGAATGGAACAAGATAAAACCCTCGAGGACGTAATCGATTTCATCCAGCGTGCAGCCAGGCAGTATGGCTGGGCGGTGGTGCAAGATGAAGACTTTCTTCGCGATCTGGCGGAAGGACTGCTGACCAATTACCGGCGATTCGGCTTTTTTCAGTGCCCCTGCCGCGACAGTTACGGCGACCGTGAGCACGACCGGGATATCATGTGCCCGTGTGAATACTGTGCCGATGATGTGAAAGAGTACGGCCAGTGCTACTGCGGCCTGTTCTTGTCCTATGAGTTCGCTGCAACCGGTGAATTCCCCCAGCCGATACCGGAGAGGCGGCCGGACGAAAAGTTCCCCTACTGAAGTAAAGCATCTACCAGCTGCTGCCACCAGTTACCGCGTACCGCATCCTCTGCAAGTACAATCGGATAGCTGCGAACTGTGTGTTCGCCGCTTTTGATCACCGTCCGCCCGATTTCGGTTCCGGCGGCAAGCGGGGCCGACAATGGGCTGTCGAGCTCATGATGAATTTTTAGGGTAGCGGCAGTATCCAGCGGCAGAACCAACGGCTCCGGCTTGGTTATAAGTACGGGGATACGCCCGCCGGCAGAGCCGTAGATTCTTACGTTTTCGAGCTGCGGATACTGCGGCTCGACCCGGGTAAAATGATAAAAACCATAGGATAAGAGATTCACTCCATCTATTGCCCGGCTCAAAGCCCCTTCACGGCTATCTTCTCCGGGCCCGCCCAGTACAACCGCCACCAGCCGACGCCCGTTTGCCCGGGCTGAAAGCGAAATATTGTAGCCGGATTCATCGATATAACCGGTCTTCAGACCGTCTACCCAGGGGTGCCGGCCGATAAGAATATTGTAGTTCTCCTGAGTGATCGGCCCGTAGCGCGCCGGTGCGCCCTGCGTAACCGCGGTTTCAGCTGGATAAGTGAACTCGGCCCGGTTGTGCAACAGTTCCAGAGATTCTGGGTGCAGCCGGATGTACTCGCGGCAGAACAGGGCGAACTCCTTGGCAGTTACGTAGTTCTGTTCGCTCAGACCGGCAGGTTCTTCGAAGTAGATATTCTCAAACCCCATCCGGCTTGCCTCCCGGTTCATCTCTTCCACAAAGGCCGCAACCGTTCCCGATACTACCCGGGCCAGCATATGCGCAGCATCATTTCCTGAGGGAACCGCCAATCCCCGCATCAGCTGCAGCAGGCTCACCGTCTGCCCCTCCTCGATAAACATCAGGGAAGAGCGCCGGGGCATGTGCGAAAAATCATCCTCAGGTCCGACGGTAACTTCGGTGTCGAGGCTGATATCACCGCGTTCAATTGCATTAAAGGCAATATGCAGACTCATGAGTTTAGTCATGGAGGCTGGAGGTATCCGCTCATCGCCGTTTTTCTCGTATAAGAGTGTGCCCGTCTCGAAGTCGTACAGCGCAGCCGCCTTTGACATAATGTCGGGTGAAATTTCTCTTGCAGTAACGCTGAAAATACTCCAGAGTAAGAACAGGAGTAAGAATTGAAGTCTGAACACTCGCATGTTGTATCCTTTCACAAAAATCTGGCGATTACCACCGCCGATGCACCATATGCAGGATATCAAAAAAAGATATTTACATCACTCCTTTAAAAGGCTATAGTGCTCAACGGTAAGAGAGCAAGCATGGAACCTACAATCGTTGCATCGTTAATCGGTATTATTGCCACTACACAAATCCATATCTCAAAAGGGCTTCAGAAATACGGCATCGATGCACTGCGGCCGGAGCAGCACAGAACCCACCCGCTTGAACATCAGAAGCGAAAAAAGATTCTCTACTTCACCGGAATTCTTCTGAATAATGCCGCATTTCTATGGGTTCTTATTGCAAACCTGTATGCTCCCACCTCTTATTATACCAGCATGTTCGGGTTCGGGCTGGTAGTTTTAATGCTGTTCTCTGAGCACATACTACACGAGAGGCACACCGCCCTGCAGCATATCGGTGCTGTTATTATCGCAGCCGGGACCGTATTGGTGGGTATCAGCCGCAGCACCGGCGATGTTCCGCCCATGAGCCAGATAGATTTTCACACGGTACTCATCTTTATCGCCGTCTATTTTCCATTGAACCTGGTTCTGCTCGGTTTTGCACTCAAACTGAAATGGCTGAAACCGCTGGGAATACTGTTCGGCACCCTCACCGGCTGTGCGGCCGCGATGGATCCCATATTTAAGGGAATCGGGCAGAGTTTCGGAACACAGATCAGACTGATTCCCCATACTCCGACCGGCTGGTTCATCTTTCTGGCCAGCTTCTTATTCGGTGCAATTGCATTCTCTTTTACCCAGATCGGGTTCTATAAGCACGCTAAGGCTTCGACTTTGGTGGCCTTTCATAACATAACCCTGATCCTCATGCCCCTGCTGTTGTTGAAACTCTCGCTCCCCGGATTCACCCTGACCAGACTGCAGGTTTCCGGGGTTGTCGTGGTAATAGTCGGCATTGCGCTCATGTTTTCGGAGGCCACCTTCTCGCTTCTGTTCAACGTCAAACGCCGAGACAAGCACGAGGACTCCGGGAACGGCAATTGAAACAACACCGAGACTGCCTGCGATTTTTACCAAATTCTGACACACTTTTTATCTATCTCACATAATTATTCGGCATATTGAAACCGAGTTCCCACGGAAAGGAGTGTGTATGCGCATCGGAATTTCGATTAACGGACAGGGTCGCGGCCATCTGACCCGGATGACGGCGCTGGCACAGCAACTGCAGGATGATCATGAAATAGTTTTCTGGTGTCCGGATAAGTACCATTCATTTATCACTCAGCACTTTCCGAACAACTATATCTATTCAATTCCCTATTACAAATTCGTAATAGAAGATA
>CAZAMY010000341.1:0-3657 GCA_964485995.1 uncultured Sediminispirochaeta sp. | reverse complement strand
AAATTCAATTTGCTTATTTAGAAGTTGGCTTAGTGAGTTGATATTATTTATAAGCATGTATGCAAAATCAGACAACTCTTGAGGTACGGTCTCTTCCGCATTGCTGGCTTGTAGATACTCAGAAACCGCCTGTACTCCACGGAAGGGGTACCTGTAGCGTTCATAAAAAGAACCGACTAAGGCCCAGTCCGAGGCTTGATCGAACCTCCAGTGCAGATACTGCTCCGCGTTTTCAAACCTCAAATCGGCCGCTGCATCTTCTGCACGGGTAAATAGCAGGGTTCCGACAAGCTTTCCCGGCACCTGCAGTTCCGCCTGCTCCTGCTGAAAATAGGGCTTTTCGTATCGGACAGAATGGGTACCGGCCGGAACAAACCTGGTAAATGGAGTCGAGCCGTAATACTGCCCGTCAATATATACGGCTGCACCTGTGGGAGCCGAGGTGAAGCGAACATTCGAACCGTACTTGCGGATACCGGGTAATACCAGCACGAGAAACAGGAGAATCAACAATATCATTGCATACAGAATGGTGAGATACATGCCGGGCTGCATACCAAACAGCGGTTTCAGTTTTACCTCAGTAATTTCCGGCACTTCAATCTGCTTCTTTCTCTTTTTCATGCTTGGAAATGTACCTTTTCGGTTCTAACTTGTCAATGTAACGCATCTATGCTAATAATTTACCTGACTGTGCAAAAGGAGTATAGATGGAAAACTGGTTCGAGACTGTTCAGAGTGTGACCGAACGCTACCTCACCCGCCGGAAACGAAAAAAAGCCTATTTGAAAGCCAAGCAAAAAGCCAAAAATCCGCTTATCGACTGGATCGAAGCCTTTCTGTGGGCGGCAATTGTAGTCCTGCTTATCAACCAGTACGTCGCACAGGCCTACCAGATCCCCTCCGGATCAATGAAAAATACCTTAAAAATACAGGACCGTATCTTTGTAAACAAGATGATTTACGGTCCTGAACTGATACCCGGTGCACTCAAATTGCCCGGCTTTACCTCCCCCGTGCGCGATGAGGTTATTATTTTCGAAAGCCCGACCTATATTTCCAAGGGCCCCCTGTTCGACATCCTTCAGCGACTTATCTACATGCTGACTTTTTCCATGGTTGATATTGATCGAGACCAGGAGGGCAATCCGAAGCCACATTTTTTGATAAAACGAGGGGTGGGAGTAGCGGGCGATAGATTGCGCTTCGTGGAGGGCCGACTGCAGATGCGTCCGGCCGGATTCGAGGACTGGGTTGCAGAGGATGAGTTTAGAGCTGCAGCCGGGCTGAAGGATCCTACACGCCGGATAATCGAACCAAGTGCCTATTCCTATATCAAGGCCTCTGCATTCCACGATGCGTATCAAAGCGCCGGAGTTCCGGTTTCGAATGCACTGGCTCGTAAAGCTGAACAGATGCCCCAGGTTACTGATATGTTTGAATGGATGAAATACCGCAACGAAATGTTGTACAAGATTTATCCGCATGAACGCCGCACCGGAGCACTCTGGCGGAAGTTCGACACCGGCTGGTATATAGCCGAAGGCTTCGTGTTTCCGCTCGGAGACAATCGGGACAATTCCAGAGACGCTCGTTACTTTGGCCCGGTAGCTCTGAAGAATGTGCTCGGTAGAGCAATGTTCATTTACTGGCCCTTAGACCGCTTTGGAACTATACGTTAGGAGAACTCATGTCGAAAAGGTCGCGCGCATTACGTTACTATCGGAGCTACAAACCGCAAGGTCCGATTAAGAAGAGTATTCGCTTCGTAGTTAAACTGATAGTCACGGTATTTTTACTGCACCTGCTCATCACCACATTCTTTTTCCGCACCTACCAGATTAAAAGCGTACAGCAGCAGGGCAAACAACCGGTATACGCCGGGAGGGTCTTAACGACGCCGCTTCTGTATGGTCCGCGGGTTGATATTGTCGATTATCGCCTGCCGGCTGTACAGACGCCGAAACGCGGAGACGTGGTGGTAGTGGAAATTGGCGATCCACCCGAGCTTCCCTGGTATGCACTCACTCTGAATAGTATAGCCCGCTTTTTTACCTTCCATACCTTTGTACCCTTTGAAGAAAACGAGTTTTCCAACGTCAGCCGGTATCAGGTTATGCGGGTAATCGGCATGCCCGGCGATGAAATCCGGATGAGCGCATATAGAATAAAAATCAAGACAAGCACCTCGAGTCATTTTATAGATGAACAGGAGGTCATACAGTCCGACTATACCCTGGCGATTCCTTCACTCACGAATGCTGAGGATCCATCCGGATCGAACAGTCTGGCCGGCGCGCACCCGGCCATGCAACTTTCCGGCAGTGAATATCTGCTGGCGCCGGATGACCGCAGCCGTTTCGCACTCTCTAAGTACTGGCAGCCTACGAGTCTGTATGACATTGTCTCAAAAGCACTGCTGCTGTACTGGCCCCAGTTCGCCTTTTTGTAATGTTTCAGAGCGGATACCACGAGCTTCCGATTTACGTCCATATTCCTTTCTGCACCGAAAAGTGTGCCTACTGCGACTTCTACTCTATCCCGAACAGCGACTCAGAGCTGCAAAGTCTTGTCGTCGAGCAGATTCTGGCACAACTCGCTGCGCTCTTGACCACACTCAAACCCCTGTCGATTCCCTCGATTTACATTGGCGGGGGTACGCCCAATTCCCTCCCTTCAGAGCTCTTTCAGCGGCTGGTTACCGGTATAACCCGCATCATTCAACCGTATGCACACCGGCCGGACTTCGAGTGGACGGTCGAGCTGAATCCTGAACTCATCACCGCCGAACAAATAGACTTCCTCACAGAGTCTCTGGTAAACCGGCTGAGTGTGGGAACACAGAGCTTTTCCGAAAGTTCACTGCACCTAATCGGCAGAAATGCCGGCCTGGATGCGACCATCACCGGAGTAGAATTACTGAACAGCTACTGGCCGCAGCGATGGAGCCTCGACCTCATTACCGGGCTTCCGGATCAGAGCCGCAGAGAAGCACAGCACGATCTGGAGTCGGCGCTCGCCTTTGATCCGGGTCACATTTCGCTCTACACCCTTACTGTTGAACCGGCAACCCCTTTAGAGGAGCAGCTCAGGGCCGGTACTACCCGCGAATCTACCCCCGACGAGGTGGCGGATATCTTGAATCAATTGTGGGCAATACTGGCACACACCGGGTACCAGCATTATGAAATATCAAACTTCGCCAAACCGGAACAGACCGGCCGTCATAACTGGTATTACTGGCAGCTGAAACCTTACCTCGGAGTGGGGCCGGCGGCGGTCTCTACTCTGCAGAGTTCTACCGGGTTGCCGGTCCGAGCAGCTACGCCGGTGTCAATCACGCAGTTTACCTGCAGCCACTCGCCGGAGACTCTCCTGCAGACGGAGCTGCTCAGCCCGGAACAATTCCTTCTCGAATACATAATGATGGGACTGCGAACCATTCCCGGAATCGAGCTTGAGGCATTTCTGAGCATTTTCGGATATGATATCCGGGAAATCATCCCGCAGACCCTCGAGACCCATATGAGGTCCGGCCGGATCAGGCTGCATACTGTCGACGGATCGACATATGTGAGCATCACCGAAGCCGGGATGCTGCTGCTCGACACTCTTCTGGTGCAGGCCGCAGGCGAAATCGAACACCTGCGGCCGCAG
>CAZAMY010000340.1:0-3658 GCA_964485995.1 uncultured Sediminispirochaeta sp. | reverse complement strand
CTTACCGCCCAGCGAGTGGCCCAGCAGTGTCACTGGCCCGCCGGGGGCCTGCGTTTCGACAAAACGGCATACATCCCCCGCCAGCATGTCCAGGTCGAAGGGCCCCACATTCGGGGACTGGCCGTGGTGACGCAGGTCCACCGTAAAAACGGTGGGCCGGCGGCCGCGGCTGTCTTCGCGGGCCGATAGCTCTTTGGCCACACTACGCCAATTGCGCCGCGAGCCGAACAGGCCGTGCAGCACCACCAGCTGCGGACCGTCGCCGGTTCCGTCGAAGCGGTCGAAGCTCAGCTCAACCGGCATAGCTGTCCAGCACCTCCTGCACCCGGGCCATGGTGCGGCGGTGACAGTTCTCCACCTTGATGGTTTCCTGCCCCGGTTCAAGAATAATTTTACCGAACATGAGCCCCTTGCTGACATGGTACCCGGTCAGATCGGCGTACGGCACCTTGCGGGTGTGGGTTCCGTTAATCGGATGCACGTGAATAAAATACACGTGACTCCGGCCAAAGACCAGCATCCAGCGCTTGCCGTTGCTGATGCCGGCGGTAGCCGCTTCCAGGGTCTCCCCCTCCGGCAGGACGGCCGGCACCACCTTCACCTCGGGCCGGTAGCTGAACAGGTGATACACGTTCAGCGCTTTCAGTCGTTGTACGACACTCTGTTTATCCATTTGGCAACTCCTGTTATAATGTACCGTATCACAGCAAGGGGAGCAAGAGAGATATGCATACCTACAATCCGCAGGGTAACACCACCCTGATTATCGGCGGCGGCGTCGGGCCAATGGCCGGCGTAGAACTGCACCGCAAAATAATAGAACAGACCTTCGCCACCGGCGACGCCGACCACCTGGATGTGCTGCACGTGTCGTCAGGACGAACTATCGGCGACCGCACCGCCTATCTCTTAGAAGAGGGGCGTGAAAACCCCGGTTCCAATATGGCAGCAGCGGTGTCGCTGGGCCTCTGCGGATTAGTCGACGGCAACGGCCGCCTATCCGCCCCGGCGGTAGTGGGCGTGCCCTGCAACACCTTCCACGCCCCGGTCATCTATGAGCAGTTTGCCCTTGAGCTGCGGCAGTTCGGACCGGGCCTGCAGCTGGTACACATGCTCGAAGAGAGCATCGGTCTTATCCGGCAGCGTACGCCGGCCGCCACAACCGTCGGTCTGATGTCGACTACCGGCACCCGTCGCAGCGGGGTCTGGCGCCGTCTACTGGAAGGCAGCGCCTATAAGGTGCTCGAAGTAGAGGAAAGCCGGCAGGAGGAGCTGCACGAGGCGATCTATCACCACGAATGGGGCTTGAAAGCGGTCAGCCCGGCCAGCGAAACCGCCCGCCGCCGCTTTGCCGCCTACTCACGCGAGCTGATCGACGCCGGCGCCGAAGCGCTGATCCTCGGCTGCACAGAAATCCCGCTGGCCCTGCCCGGGCTGGAACTCGACGGCGTACCGCTGATCGATCCGGTGATGGCCCTGGCCCGCGGCATGATCACAGCCGCCGACCCCGACAAACTACGCCCCCTGTAAGGAGACACAGATGAAAGAGAATATGGGAAAAACCGATAAAGTCATGCGCATCCTGGCCGTAGTGGCCATCGTGGCCCTGAACATCACCGTAAATATCCACCCGATACTGGCGCTGCTGCTGGGCATCGCCGCAGTGGTGCTGGTCTTTACCGCCGTCTCAGGGGTCTGCCCCCTTTACCGGCTGCTGGGAATCTCGTCCAAAACCGACCGCGACAAATAGCAACTCAGGACGTACCATCACCGTCGAGATAACTGCCGTCGGGCAGCAGGCGGTGGGAGTGCGGAACGCCGGCGGACTCCAGCTTAAAGCGCTCGCAGCGCCGGTAGTCGCCGTTGCAGTACTGTTCCCGCCACTTCAGGCCGATCCTGCCCTGCCGCTCGTGCCGGCGCAGGGGACACACGGAGAACCACCTACAGGCCAAGCCGCCTCTCCCTCTCCACTGGCCCGCCCTCTACTGGAAGAGCATCTTTCATATAAATCATAATACTCACCGTAAAACTTTTATGCACTCGGTGCAAGGCGGGGAGGGTTCTGACCCTGCGGCCGGAGAGGGGCAAATTTGACCTTCCGGGCTGCTTTTAATACCCTTAAGTTATACACATTAAAAATTTACGTGTATAAGGGAAGGAGCACATAGTGAATTTTGAGGGAAAAAGCAAGCAAGTATGGAGTTTTCTGACAATTATCCTGGCAGTGATGGTACTGCTGTCCGCCTGCGGCGGCGATACGAATGGCGACGAGCAGACCGCCGAGGAAGAGAAAGTGATTCGGGTCGGAATTGTCAACTGGACCGACAGCATTGCCATGACCAACATCGTCAGAGTGATTCTCGAGGAGGAGCTCGGTTACACGGTGGAAACCACCTATGCCGATATCGCCGTTATTTTTTCATCTATCGCCCAGCAGGATTACGACCTGTATGTTGATGCCTGGCTGCCGGTGACTCATAAGACCTACATGGAAGAGTACGGCGAAGATTTAGAGAAGATCAGCAAAACCTTCGAAGGGGCCCGCATCGGCTTAGTAGTGCCCGAATACGTGGAAATCGATTCGATTAGCGCGCTGAATGCCCATAAGGAGAAGTTCAACGGCGATATCGTCGGCATCGACACCGGCGCCGGCATCATGAAGACCACTAACAAGGCTATTGAGGAGTACGGCCTCGATTTCGATCTGAAGGCCTCCAGCGGCCCGGTCATGACCGCTACTCTGAAAGGGGCGATTGAAGAAAAACAGTGGGTGGTAGTGACCGGCTGGAAGCCGCACTGGAAGTTTGCCCGCTGGGATCTGAAGTTCCTCGAAGACCCGAAAAAGCTCTACGGTGAAGTAGAGAACACCTGGGCGGTGGCCCACACCGATTTCCGTGAAGATTTTCCGGAGGTAACCGCGCTTCTGGAGAACTTTATGCTGACCGATCAACAGCTGGGAACGGTAATGGGGATGATGAACGACAGCGACAAAGAGGCCTATGAGGTGGCCAAAGAGTGGGTGCAGAATAATCCCGATGCCGTCCAGGAGTGGGTTCCCTAATTCGAAGGGCTCGCGGAGGGCTCGCGAAGGACTCGCAGACGCCCCTCCTTTAGACCGGCTGCCCTACACGTGCTGCCGTGCTTTGAAACCCTCCGCTGTGTAGCGGTTGTAACGCTTGTTGAAACAGGCCAGCATCAACCGTCGCAGCGGGGGGATTTTTTCTGCCATACGGCTCACCGGCTCCATAAGTGCGGCCCCCATCCAATAGCCGGCGTAGCCTATGGCGACTTTTACCAGTACGAACAGCAGACTGTGGCCGGGAAAAGCGGTCGCCGCTGCGGGGAGAACGCTGAGCAGGGCTCCCCAGGCAAACAACAGGGCCCAGACGCTCACACCTACCAGCATCACCGCCATTACTATGCGGGCAATCGCGGTGTTGACGGCGCCCACCGGGCAGATGTTGATGCAACGGTTGCAGGATTCGCAGGAGAGTCTCCAGCGCGGCACTTCCCTGCACGCCAGCTTTTGGCCCGAGTGGCTACGGGCGGTGGCTCGAGCGGCAGACCGTAACGCCGGTTTCATCCGAATTGCACCCACCGGACAGGTTTCGGCACATAAGCCACAGGAGATACAGTCGTTATCGGCGGTGTAAAAGGT
>CAZAMY010000339.1:0-3662 GCA_964485995.1 uncultured Sediminispirochaeta sp. | reverse complement strand
CCGGCTCTTCGAAGTGTCCATAAGAGAAAAAAAGATGGGGAAGAAACTTATCGATTTTCTCCGGCTCGGGAGTGCCCACTTCATCCGAGGCCTCAATACTCTCTTTTATTACGTTTCGATAGTCCTCATCACTGAGATCCTGACGCCCGAAACTGACTATGCGAAACTTATCCGGGAGATTTCCCCGTAAAAACATTGAAAAAATAGTGGGCAGAAGTTTTCGACGGGCCAGATCTCCGGCTCCCCCGAAAATAACAAACACAAATGGATTTATATGGGCGTAATCAGTGCTGATATCACATTGCTGCATTATAACTCTCCGAGGTTTCGATGCGCACCCCCTTCTCAGCCATCGCGTTCAGCCGCTGCTGGGCAAATCCGGCCGGCACATCTACCGGGCGGCTCAGGTCCTCGATAAGGATAGTTGAGTAGCCCAGACGGCGGGCATCCACAGCAGAAAAATACACACACCAGTCCAGCGCCAGTCCTACTAAATAGACCGTATCAATGCTGAACTCCTGCAGGAACCCATGCAGCCCCGTCGGGGTGGTACCGTCGTTCTCGAAAAAAGCCGAATACGAATCCAGCCCCGGCTGGGTACCCTTATGCAAAATGAGGTCAATGTAAGTCTGATCGAGCTGCGGATGCAGCTCGGCCCCTTCGCTGGCTGCCACACAGTGGTCCGGCCACAAATTCTGCGAAAGCCCATCTATCTCAATTTCTTCGTACGGCGCATGCCCTTCGTGCTGACTGGCAAAGGAAATGTGGTTGTGCGGATGCCAGTCTCCGGTAGCTAGTACCTTATGAAAGCGACCATTCTCTTTCTCGGCTTCCCTCCGGACCAGCGTATTTATCGGAGCAATTATCTCATCTCCTCCGGCCACAGCCATCGATCCGCCGGGACAGAAATCGTTTTGAATATCAACGAGAATCAATGCACTTTTACGCATACTATCCTCCTCAGTCAGATTTTCTTTCAGCCAGCATTTCGCTCAGCTTCCGTATGAGCGACTCTTGGGTAATCGGCTTGTGGATTACTCCGTCCATACCGAGGCCCTTGAGTTCATCTATCAGCTGTTTTTCGGCATAGGCTGTCAAACCCAAAAGAATACAGGGTTCACGCCCGGAATCCTTTTCAAGGGCTCGAATCTGAATGGCAGCCTGCTTTCCATCCATCACCGGCATTTTAACATCCAGAATGACCGCGTCGAAAGGGGACTGGGCTGCCAAATCAACAGCCACCTTGCCGTTGGGAGCCTCTTCTACCTCCCATCCGTTGCCTGCTAAAACAGTCCTAATAAATAGACGGTTTATTCCCTCATCGTCAGCTATCAATATTCGTGCACTCATACCACTACTATAAGAAATGAAAATCCAGTGCGCTACACCTGTACAAAAATATTATTTATTACTATTTTTGTAATATAAACAGAACGCCCTTTGCGGCAGTTCATACATATTGTATAGTAGTAGTGAAAGGAAAAAACAATGAAAACTATAGATATACCTAGCGTTCGCTCAGACTTCCCGGTACTCGCTACACAGATGAAGGGACATCCCTTGGCCTATTTCGATAACGGAGCAACGGGGCTTACTCCGAACCGCGTTATCGAGGCAATCGATAACTATTACCGTAACTCCTCCTGCAATATCCACCGCGGGATCTACGAGTTGAGTGAAAAAACCACAGAACTCTTTGAGGGCTGTCGATCGCATGTAGCGGCTTTTATAAATGCAGCTTCAGACGAAGAGATTGTTCTTACCCACGGAACAACCGAATCTATCAATACCGTAGCCTTCGGATGGGGAGATGCGCATATCAGTGCCGGCGACGAAATCGTCATTACGGAGATGGAGCATCACGCCAATCTGGTCCCCTGGCAGCAGTTAGCGGAACGTAAATCCGCTGTACTGAAATTTATACCCGTCGACCCCAAAGACGGGACACTGCAACTAGAACAGATCTCTGATATCATCAGCCCGAAAACGAAATTGCTGGCCTTTAGTGCTATGTCGAACGTAACCGGTGTAGAGGTGCCGGTTTCAAAACTGGTGCAGGCGGCCCGGGCGGTTGGCGCCACAGTACTCATAGACGCTGCTCAGTACGCGGTTCACGACCAGGTGGATGTTCAAAAACTGGATGCCGACTTTTTGGTTTTTTCAGGCCATAAACTCTACGGCCCCACCGGAATTGGGGTGTTGTACGGGAAGCGCGCAATTTTGGAATCAATGTCGCCTTTCATTAGCGGCGGAGACATGATTCTGGATGTAAAGAAGGAGAAGACCTCGTTCCGCGAACCCCCTTACCGCCTGGAGGCCGGCACTCCGCATATCGCCGGCGCAATCGGCCTCTCGGCGGCTATTCAGTACATCAACACCCTCGGCATGCCCGCTATTAAGGCCCGTGAGAAAACCCTGATGGACTACGCGCTGCAGCGGTCGGAAGGGATCGAGGGAATGCGTGTATTCGGTCCGCTGGACACCGCTCGACAGGGCTCGGTTTTCTCTTTCAATATTGAGAATATTCATCCCCACGACCTGGGAACTGTCCTCAACGAGCACGGAGTAGCGGTTCGCGCCGGTTTCCACTGCGCCCAACCCTATGTAGAGGCCATGGGCAGCTACGGCACCGTAAGGGCGACCTTCGCTTTCTACAACACCGAGGAGGAGATCGACCGGCTCTTCAATGCGGTAAATGAGGCAATCCAGCTCTTTACTTGACGGTAAGCAGAAACAGATTATCCATAAAAAAGAGTAGAAAATAACAGACTGCGCCGGCTACTAACGGGGTGGCTATCCACCCCATTCCGATTTTACCGACCAGTTTGAAACGGATATTATGCATTCCCCGGGCCATCCCGATACCGAGAACCGACCCGACTACCGCCTGCGAACTGGAGATAGGCACCAGCGGAAGGGCCGGAAGGCCGTTCCGCACCAGCCAGTCGTGTAAACCTTCAGAGGCGAACAGAAACAGGACTATCGCTGATGATAACACTACAATAAATGCGGTAATCGGCGATAACTTGAAGATATCCGACCCGACCGTCTCCATCACCCGCTTCGAGTAGGTAAAAATGCCGACTGAAATTGCCAGCGCCCCCAACAGAAACAGCAGCTGAACGCCTGACAATCCCCAGCCCCCGACAAAATCAACTCTCGGAAAGGGGCTGATGGGAACGAAGACCCCCATCACATTGCCGATATTATTCGCCCCCAAACTGTAAGCTCCGAAGGCGCCGCTGATGATCAGCGCAATCCGCGTATAGAGATCCCTGCGAAGGATGTGAATGCTAATATGATTCATCACGAAGCGTACCAGGAAATAGAGCAGGAACCCGAAACAGGCCGCGATAATTGGGCTGGAAACCCAGCTCAATACAATTTTGCTTAGTACGGTATAGTTCAGAGCATGATCGGCGTAGATATTCCAGCCGATAATTCCTCCGACGATAGATTGACTGGTGGATACCGGAAGACCGGCCCGCGTCATAGTAAACACACTCAAGGCAGCGGCTAAGGTCACGGTGAAGGCTCCGGGCAGCGCAGTAATTGCTCCCAGTCGGCCCAGAGTTCCGGCTGCGCCGGCACCGGCGAACACGGCCCCGGTAATGACCGCCAGACTGGCGATAACTGCAGCCAGGGAGAAGCGCACCATTCGG
>CAZAMY010000338.1:0-3687 GCA_964485995.1 uncultured Sediminispirochaeta sp. | reverse complement strand
CGAGGGCCTGATGTAGTTCCTGTCCCCGCACCACTCGATTGATAAGGGTGGTGAGAACGACCGCTATACCTATCACACTTACAAGTAATCCGATTCTTTTCTGTACCGTGTCAATTTTGCCCATCAGTGTACCTCAGTTACTAATCTGCCCAGTATCCTTTTAACGCGTCCTCTACAGTGTATACCGCAGCGATTTCCGGGGTTATAGTCTTGTTTATTTTATTCAACAGTCCTTCAGATTCAGCAGCATAGTTCCACTTTTTTGCATTGATTGGGTTGTACTTCCCCAATTTTCTGTCTTCATCAGCATTATTATTGTAATTAGAGAGCATGCACAGCCCCAGCAGGTCGAGACAGCATTGAATTATCGAGGCATCTCCGCCGATAAAGCCGCTTATTGGAAAGAGCCTGGTGTAAAGATTGTTGTCATCCTCCGGCGTGTGTAAAAAGACATCCTTGGCCGACTCATGCATGGCTGTAAGGTAGATCATCAAGTGGCTAAAGGCGGTTGTTTCGGGCTTATCACATGCTGCCAGGTACGGGGTTTCGGCTATGAGCCGCGCCATCTTGCTGCTTTTGAGCCACTCCTTCTCTTTTATCCCGTAATTCAGCACCGCCCCGGCCCGGCCGGCTAAATTACTCCACTGCTCCTTGGTCATTCTGACTACCTCCTGAGGACTTAGTCCAATGGTTTTTTTTATATAGCTTATTGTAAGGGGGGATTTCATTGATGGGAAGCAGATTTTATTGAAACATCATCATGAGGGTCCTGGTGAAGCATCCTGGTGCTATGTGATCGGGGCAGGCAGCCGGAACAAAAAAAGCTCGGTGGTGCAGTACCCCACCGAGCTCTCGAGGTGTAAAGTGCTTACACCTTCACGCAGACATTCTCCAATAACTTTTTTATTATATCTTTCTTCAATTCCCTTTTTTGCCTACTCACACTTTACGCTCTTTCAAATAGAAACACCATATAACTTTGGTATTAATATTGTGGATATGGGCAGAGTATGCCGCTGCTGGAATGATCGACTTCCCTCTACCTTTTTCGTGTGCTATCTTATGGTCATGACGCTTCTGTTCATATATCTCTTTCTTGCAATTGGAGTTTCGTTTCTCTGTTCGGTGCTCGAGGCGATTCTGCTCAGCGTGACTCCCGCCTATGTGGTGGATATGGAAGCAAGAAGTCCCGGCCTGGGTGGTAAACTGAGGGGGTTGAAAGAGGACATCGACCGGCCTCTGTCGGCCATTCTCAGCCTCAACACGGTGGCTCATACAATCGGTGCTGCAGGAGTAGGTGCTCAATCCCAGATAATCTTTGGCGATGCGTATGTGACTGCCACCTCAGTCGTGCTCACCCTCCTGATTCTGGTTTTATCCGAAATCATTCCCAAGACAATCGGTGCAACGTTCTGGCGCGCACTTGCTCCCTGGGCGGTCCGCATTCTCCGTGTAATCATACCTCTTCTTTATCCGTTGGTGGTACTCTCGCAGGGAATAACCTTGCTTGTCTCCGGAAGGAAGCGTCAGCGGATGTTTCACCGCCACGAACTGAGTGCCTATGCCGACATCGGGGTAGAGGAAGGCGAGTTTCGTGAACAGCAGTCGAGAATTGTAAAAAATCTTGTGAGACTCGATTCTCTTCGCGGACAGGATATTATGACACCACGCCCCGTTGTAGTTGCGTATGCCGAAACTGCCGCTGTCAAAGAGGTGCTTGCAGATCCGAAAGCTGATTCCCTTGCACGGTATCCGCTCTTCGGCAGGTCTCCTGACGAGATTACCGGTTATGTACTGCGTGACGACCTGATGCGGCGTTCTTTATCCGGCGAAAAAGATGTTCCACTCTCTAAGCTCAAGCGTACTGCATTACTGCTTCCCGACCTCATCCGGGTCGGGGAACTGTTCGAGAAGATGCTGCAACAGCAAGAGCAGATGGCGGTGCTCATCAACGAGTACGGCGGTTTTAGCGGCGTCGTAACGGTGGAAGATGTTGTTGAGACGATCATTGGGATGGACATCGTTGACGAAGACGATACCGTAGCAAACCGCAGAAGCCTGGCCCGCAGACGCTGGAAAGAGCGTGCTGCCCGCCTTGGAATCTACCAGGCGGAAAAAGAGTAGTCTGGAACCTGAGCGGTTTTGCCCGTTCCGGCCATCGGACCCCTCCAGCCATCCCCGGTCGCCTCCTTGAAAACAAGGGCAATTATTATTACAATAGATTACAAAAATACTAATGAATAGAGGCAGCAATACTGCACATTAGGTAAAATAGAGAGAGTGAGTTATGAAAACTACAGAGGTAAGCGAGGGAGTCTGGCGGCTTTCAGCGAATGTCGAGGAGATCTTGTTCGAAGGGATGTGGCCGGTTCCGGATGGAATTTCAATGAACTCGTACATCGTAAAAGGGGATAAGGCGGCCATTATCGATGGAGTCTGCACCTGGGATGGCGTCCCTGAGACCCTCTTCGCCCAGCTCGATCAGATGAATATTGCCCTGTCGGATATTGATTACGTGATTATCAACCACATGGAACCCGACCACTCGGGCTGGCTCGAGCCCTTTACAGAACTGCGGGGCGGGGAGAACTTCCAAATCATCTGCAGCAAGCGGGCCGAACCGCTTCTGAAAGGATTTTACAACCTTGAAAATAATATCAGAACGGTCACTTCCGGCGACAGCCTGGATCTGGGGGGTGGCCGCGTACTGGATTTCGTAGAGATCCCTAACGTCCACTGGCCGGAAACCATCGCGACGTACGACACCAGGAGCAAGACGCTGTTTCCCTGCGATGCCTTCGGATCCTTCGGCAGTGTTGAATCCGATGCTCCCTATGATGATCAGCTTACTGAGGAGCAGATTCGGTATTTCGAAAGAGAAACCCTGCGGTATTACTCGAATATTATCGGGCCTTTCTCTATGCCTGTGCAGAAGGCAATCCAGAAACTGAATGAGCTCGATATCCGCATCATCGCCCCGGGGCACGGCATTGTGTGGAGGGAGAATCCGCAGCAGATCGTAGACCAGTACAGCCGTTACGCCGACTATGCACAGGGGCCGGCCAAACCCAAGGTAACGTTTATCTGGGGTAGTATGTATGGCATGACTGCCAAGGCGGTTCAACCGGCGATTGAAGCAATCGAAGCGGAAGGGCTGGAGGTGGCTTCCCATCGTGTTCCGGAAAGCCATTTGAGCTATGTACTGCAGTCGGTGTGGGAGTCATCCGGAGTGGTGCTGGCAATGCCCACCTATGAATACAAGATGTTCCCGGCCATGGTTGCAGTGCTGGATGAAATCGGGAAGAAGAAGGCCCAAAACCGCAAGGCCTTCCGCTTCGGGTCCTACGGATGGTCTGGCGGAGCGGAGAGAGAGCTGAAAGAACTGAACGAAAGAAACAAGATGAACTGGGAATTCCTGGATTCGGTTGAGTTTCTGGGGGCACCGACAGCTGAAGATATCGACCGCATTCAACAACGAGGTCGGGAACTGGCCGCACAAGTGAAGGCGTGGGTGGCTGGCAGAACCTCAGGAACGTGAGCTTGAAATATGAGGAGAATAGCGGTCATGCAACTTGATTATAGTTGAGCATTGCCCAGAAAAGACCATGCATATCGAAATATGCACAGTCCTTACTTCTATGATGAAACTAAATGGATCTATTTTTCCCAGTTTTGGATGTTCTCCAG
>CAZAMY010000337.1:0-3699 GCA_964485995.1 uncultured Sediminispirochaeta sp. | reverse complement strand
CGATTCCCGCAATCAGCTCCTCCGCCCGATTTTTTCTGTCCAGCACTTTGCCCAAGCTTCGGAGCTGCTGGTAAAATTGCTGCGAGTCATACAGCTCGACATCGGCATTGACGGCAAAGACCGGTATGTTCAAAACCGACTGCAGCTGATCCAGCTGGCCGACATCTACAGTGGAGGCGATGATAATATCCGGGTCGGCAGCGATGATCCCCTCATGGTTCTCCGCGCTGCCGATGCTCGGCAGGTCTCTGAGCCCGGGATAGGCCAGACGGTAGGTGGCCAAAGGGAAAAAGGTGTGCACCGTTTTTTCGCGGCCATGCCCCTGATCCTCAACGGCAATTACCTTGTCAACCGCATCCAAATAGCTGATCAGCCGTAAAGCGCCGGCTTCCAGGGCAATTACCCTCTCTACCTCTGCTGGGACCGAGACGGTCCGTCCCCGCATGTCCGTAATTTCATGAAACTCCTCGAGTTCCGGCGCTTCCTGCTGCGCCATCGCAAACAGCCCCGCATTGATGCAGATGAACAGAATCACAAAAAATATTTTACCGATCGAGTTGTATTTCATTGGTAATCCTCCGTTAAGTATGGAGTGACACGAAAATTAGAAAACGTGCCACTGACAAAGAGGCTATAGGGGATCTTTGGTTCTGTCAATGCGGGATGATTATTCTTTTGTGAGTACCTTCTGCAGTTCGTCGGTAGCAGCGATGGTCAGGTCGCCGATTACTTTTCGGCTGGACAGCAGCTTATCCGCCCAGGCATGCACTTCCTTGCCTTTGCCCTGCACAATCAGGACCTTCACGCAGACCTCCCGGTCGGCATGCAGCTGGAGGTTAGCGGTAATTCTGACGGAAGGAAAGGGCTCTACCGATACCCGGGGCAGACCGCTGTCGTAGTGGTACAGCAGCGTCAGGGTGCCGATTACCTCGTGCTCTTCATCTCCGGCGTAGGTGTTGACGAGTTCCTGTCTGACCAGCCCCCGCAGGGTTTCGGAGCGGTTCGGGTGGCCTTTTTCACGGGTCATTTTGTCCAGCAGTTCCACCAGAGTGCTGTCCATTGATACCCCGAAGCGAATAGTCTCTCCCATACTTCCTCCCGGTGCCATACTACCACGGATAGCTATATTTATGTAGAAAGAAGGTTTTCTACGGACTAACTACTACAGGCTTTCTGTTTGAAATGACTCGACAAATATTACAAATGTATGTAAAATGTAGGTACAAATAAGGAATAGAGAAAGAGGGGGAATTCATGGGTGCACAAAGAATTTTGTTTGGCACTACCCAGGTTGATTGCCGTTCCCGTGATACTGCTGGGGTTTACACCGAGAAGTTCGGAGAATCTTTTTTTGAAATTAGCGACTATGATCAAATGCAGCCGTTTCTGTTTACACTGGCAAGTGATACCGATCATTGGATGTATATCTCCAGTAGAGGGGGCCTGACCTGCGGACGGAAGAATCCGGACCATGCGCTTTTTCCCTATTATACGGATGACAAGATTCATGACGCGGCCGATGATACCGGACCCTATACGGCCCTGCTCGTACAGCGGCAGGGGCGCACTTATTTTTGGCGCCCCTTTTGCGACAGGTCCCCGCGAGTGTACAGTGTCAAAAGGCGTCTACTAAAGAGCCCGCTTGGAAACCGGGTTGTGTTCGAGGAGGAGAACAGTTCCTTAGGACTGCGGTTCGCCTATTCCTGGGAGCTCAGTAGCAGTTTCGGCTTCGTTCGCAGCTCTTTTCTGAGCAATGAGGGTGAGAAGTGTCAGGTTGATATTCTAGATGGACTACGGAATATTCTTCCGGCAGGGGCGGACCGGATTGGTCAGGAACGCAGTAGCACCCTTCTCGATGCGTATAAACAGGCGGAATTCGACCCATCCTCAGGAATGGGAATCTACACCCTGGGATCGATTGTAACCGACAGAACAGAACCAAGCGAAGCCCTCAGGGCCACTACGGTATTTCAAAGGGGGCTTCCGGAGGCAGAGATCCTTTTGTCGGAGCAGCAGGTACGCCGCTTCGAATCAGGAAAAGAGCTGCAGGGCGAATCAGCGATGCGCGGGCGGCGGGGAGCATACCTCGCCCGCAGTTCCTTCGGACTCGAGCAGGGGGAACAGAAAGGGTGGTCAATCATTGCGGATGTAGAGCAGGATGTCTCCTCTGTTGCCAGTACCAGGAGTTTTTTGTGTTCGGAGGCGGATCCGGCTGCAAAGATACGGGATGACATTCAGCGGGGAGCGGAAGAATTAAGGAAACTGGTGGGTACAGCCGACGGGTTTCAGCTTACAGCAGACCGGCGAATAACCGACCGGCACTACTCGAATGTACTGTTTAATATTATGCGGGGAGGGGTGTTCATGTCCGGGTACCGGATAGACACTTCTGATTATATAAACTTCATTTCCCAGTGGAATAGAAGAGTCGCGGACGTACATTTCGAGTTTCTGAAAAGCCTGCCGGCTGAGATTACTCGCCAGGAACTGCAACGTAAAGTAGATGTTACCGGAGATACAGACCTGGTGCGGCTTACATTGGAGTACCTGCCGATTACTTTCAGCCGGCGCCACGGAGACCCCAGCCGCCCCTGGAACAAGTTTGCGATCGATGTCCGGACTTCCGAAGGAAAGCCTAAAATTGCCTACCAGGGTAACTGGCGGGATATTTTTCAGAACTGGGAAGCACTGGCTATGTCCTACCCGCGGTATTTCAGCGGAATGATCACAAAATTCGTCGATGCCACGACTGCGGACGGCTATAATCCCTATCGCATTTCACAGGAGGGAATTGACTGGGAAGTATTTGATCCGGATGATCCCTGGTCGAATATCGGATACTGGGGAGACCATCAGATTGCATATCTCTGCCGGCTGCTGGAACTCTCTTTTCGCTACGATCCGGAAGAGCTTCGGAAGTATCTGACTATGCAGATATTTACCTTTGCCGATATACCCTACCGGATTCGCAGCTTTTCGGAGATTCTGAAAGACCCTCACAACACCATCATCTATGATACCGAAAAAGAGAAAACTATTCTTGAACGGGTAGATAAAATCGGCGCCGACGGCAAGCTGCTGCACAGAGGAGACAGGTTGCTGAAGGCAAGCTTACTGGAAAAACTGCTTATTACTCTGATGACGAAGCTGAGTAACCTGGTTCCGGGCGGCGGAATATGGATGAACACCCAGAGACCTGAATGGAACGATGCCAACAATGCGCTGGCTGGATATGGTTTGTCGGTAGTAACGACGGCATACCTGCACCGCTTCATACTTTTTCTTCAGAAGTTGCTGCCCTCCGGGGAGCACACACTTACAGTGAGCGAAGGTACGGCGGCGTTTTTTCGCGATATTTTCGAGATTCTTTCTGAGTACCAGTTGGAAGTGCCGGATCCTCAGGGTGCAGGCCGGATGGCCTTTGTGCGGGCTGCAGGAGTGGCCGGCGAGCGCTACCGTGAGAAGGTGTACAGCGGGAACTTGGCCGCCTCCGCTGAAACTCTCACTTGTGATGAAATTAAGGCCTTTCTCAGGCGGGCCGAAACCGTTGCCGCGGCAACTCTACGGGAAAACAAGCGTCCGGACAATCTGTTCCACTCCTATAATATTCTGGCCTTGCGGAGGGGGGGGATCCTTGTGGATACCCTCGATGAAATGCTCGAAGGCCAAGTAGCGCTGCTTTCTTCAGGCTTACTGACG